>NZ_JPEN01000114.1 GCF_000767835.1 Streptococcus sinensis
TCAGTACAGAACCAAATCCTTTCACTAATATTTTTTGTCCAACTTTTTGGGGTCAGTACAAAATTCTGGTGGGGTTTTTGGTGGGGAACCAATCAATTTTGATTGATTTTTAACCTTTTATAATAACCGAAAGTACTGTTAAAACAACCATTTCACTTCAAATCATGTTTATAAATCATTCCCACTCTACAGTTGCAGGTGGTTTGCTAGTGATATCATAGACAATTCGGTTGACATGGTCTACTTCGTTGACGATACGTACAGAGATCTTTTGCAGAACATCCCAAGGAATCTTGGCAAAGTCAGCTGTCATACCATCGATAGAAGTGATAGCGCGAATCGCAATTGTGTAGTCGTAAGTCCGGCCGTCACCCATGACACCAACAGATCGGACTCCAGTATTAACAGTAAAGTATTGCCAGATGTCGCGGTCAAGACCAGCCTTGGCGATTTCTTCACGGAGAATAGCGTCAGATTCGCGGACAGTTTCCAATTTTTCCTCAGTGATTTCACCCATGACACGAATGGCAAGACCAGGACCTGGGAATGGCTGGCGCCAGACAATGTCATCAGGCATACCAAGCTCTGTACCCAAAGCACGAACCTCGTCCTTATAAAGTGTGTTCAACGGCTCAATCAGCTCAAACTGCATGTCTTCCGGCAGACCACCAACATTGTGGTGAGATTTAATAGTCTGAGCAGTGTCGGTGCCAGATTCGATAACGTCTGTATAGAGAGTCCCTTGAGCCAAGAATTTCACATCTTTCAGTTTGCTGGCTTCGTCGTCAAAGACATAGACAAACTCGTTTCCGATAATTTTACGTTTTTGCTCTGGATCTGAGACACCGGCTAGTTTATCAAGGAAACGTTTAGCTGCGTCTGCCTTCACGATATTCAAACCAAATTTGCCGCCAAGCATATCCATGACCTGATCAGCTTCGCCTTTACGCAAAAGACCATGATCCACAAAGATACAGATTAGTTGATCACCGATTGCTTTCTGCAAGAGAACACCGACGACAGAAGAGTCTACACCACCAGAAAGTCCCAACAGCACCTTCTTGTCACCAACGGTTTGGCGGATTTTGTTGATTTCCATGTCTATGAAATTATCCATAGACCAGTCGCCTTTAGCCCCGCAGATATTGAGAGCAAAGTTGCGCAGAATATCGTAACCATATTCAGAATGACGAACCTCTGGGTGGAACTGGATACCGTAGATTTTCTTGTCAGGATTTTCAATAGCCGCAAAAGGACAGTCAGCAGAAGTCCCCGTACGGACAAAGTCAGCAGGAATTTCTGTTACTGCATCACCATGGCTCATTAGCACGATCTGCTCTTCTGGAGTGCTTTCAAAAAGAGGAGAACTAGTACGCGTTAATTTGGATTGACCATATTCACGATTGCCGGCATCACCTGCGGGTACCACTTTCCCACCCAATTTATGAGTCAAAAGCTGCATACCGTAGCAAATCCCCAAAATTGGAATCCCCAACTCAAAAATCTCTGAATCAATATCAAATGAACCTTCTTCATAAACTGAGTTAGGTCCACCTGAGAGGATAATCCCAACAGGACGGATAGCACGGACTTCATCAGCTGTAATCTTGTGGCTTTTTAGTTCAGAAAATACACCAATTTCACGAATGCGGCGTGAAATCAGCTGGTTGTACTGGCTGCCGTAATCAAGCACGATGATTTTTTCAACATCTTGCAATTCAGTTGTAGTTGTCATCTTTTCCCTTTCTTAAAAGAAGTAATCTTTTCCCCTCATTTTAACACAAAATAGGAATTTTTCCAAGGCGATAAGAAACAAGAGTGGTGAAAAACGATTAAAAGAGACAGAAAAATCTTCTTCGTTCGATAAATCAAATAAAATTCTGGAAAAACTAACCTTTTAAACGCTAATCCTTCATATTTAGTTTGACATTTGAAGTATTTGATATTAAAATAAAAGAAGGTATTAAATAAGAANGAAATTGACGAAGGAATTTGGGAAATTGGCGAACGATTGCCTAGCGAGCGAGATTTGGCTGATGACTTCAAAGTTAGTCGTATGACCTTGCGCCAAGCCATCACTCTCTTGGTCGAAGAGGGAGTTCTTGAGCGGCGTGTCGGTAGTGGTACTTACGTTGCTAGCACACGCGTTCAGGAAAAGATGCGTGGAACGACTAGTTTTACAGAAATCATGAAGTCCCAGGGGAAAACTCCATCCAGCCAACTGATTTCCTACCGACGGACGTTGCCTAGTGAGCGGGAAGTCGAAAAATTAGGCATTCACAAGACAGAGAATATCATTCGGATGGAACGGGTTCGCTATGCTGACGAGGTTCCTGTCGTCTATGAAGTCGCCTCTATTCCAGAGAAATTTATAAAGAATTTCAAAAAAGAAGAAGTAACTAGTCATTTCTTTCAAACTCTACAAGAGCACGGCTATAAAATTGGCAAGTCTCAACAGACTATTTATGCTCGTTTGGCCAAGGAAAACATTGCTAAATACCTAGGAATCCCTCGCGGTCATGCTATTTTAGGCTTGACACAAGTTTCTTATTTTGATGATGGAACAGCTTTCGAGTATGTAAAAAGTCAATATGTCGGCGAACGCTTTGAATTCTATTTAGAGAACAATTGATTACGTAAATTAAATTATGTTACAAAGCTGTCAAATCGACAGTTTTTTTGCAAATCTCTATTTTCAAATCTACCGAAAGAGTGGAGTTTAAAGGGATTATTTGATATAATATTCCTTATGGAAATTGAAAAAACAAATCGAATGAATGCTCTGTTTGAGTTTTACGCGGCTTTGCTGACTGACAAGCAGATGAACTATATTGAACTCTACTACGCAGACGACTACAGCCTTGCTGAGATTGCCGAGGAGTTTAACGTGAGCCGCCAAGCTGTCTATGACAATATCAAGCGGACAGAGAAAATTCTGGAAGACTACGAAATGAAACTGCACATGTACTCTGACTATATCGTCAGAAGTCAGATTTTTGATCAGATTATGGAGAAATACCCTGATGATCCCTATTTACAGGAGCAGCTTGCAGTTTTGTCCAGCATTGATAATCGAGAATAAAACGGATAGAAACCTGTCCATTTCCATCATTTGATAATTAAGAGGAGAAATATTTATGGCTTTTGAAAATTTAACTGAACGCTTGCAGAACGTCTTTAAAAACCTACGCAGAAAGGGGAAAATCTCTGAGAGTGATATCCAGGAAGCGACCAAGGAGATTCGTCTTGCTCTCTTGGAGGCTGACGTTGCCCTGTCTGTTGTTAAAGACTTTATTAAAAAGATTCGTGAGCGAGCTATCGGACACGAAGTTATTGATACTCTCAATCCAGCTCAACAGATCATCAAAATCGTAGACGAAGAGCTAACAGCCATCCTGGGTTCTGATACAGCTGAGATTATCAAGTCACCAAAGATTCCAACTGTTATCATGATGGTTGGTTTGCAAGGGGCTGGTAAAACGACCTTTGCGGGTAAATTGGCCAATAAACTTAAAAAAGAGAAAAATGCTCGTCCTTTGATGATTGCGGCGGATATTTACCGTCCAGCGGCTATTGATCAGCTGAAAACACTGGG
Source organism: Streptococcus sinensis (assembly GCF_000767835.1). Lineage (GTDB taxonomy): Bacteria > Bacillota > Bacilli > Lactobacillales > Streptococcaceae > Streptococcus > Streptococcus sinensis. The sequence goes on from NZ_JPEN01000114.1 coordinate 3,596, forward strand.
GCAACAGATTGATGTGCCAGTCTTTGCCTTGGGTACTGAGTTCCCAGCAGTAGAGATTGTCCGTCAAGGTTTGGAGCAAGCCAAGGCTAACCACAACGACTATGTCCTGATCGATACTGCTGGTCGCCTACAAATTGATGAAAAGCTCATGCAGGAGCTAGCTGATGTCAAGGCATTAGCACAGCCGAATGAAATTCTGCTGGTTGTCGATGCTATGATTGGTCAGGAAGCAGCCAATGTAGCCCGTGAATTTAACAATCTGCTGGAAGTAACTGGGGTTATCCTGACCAAGATTGATGGGGACACCCGTGGTGGTGCAGCTCTGTCTGTCCGTCAGATCACTGGCAAGCCGATTAAGTTCACTGGTACCGGTGAAAAGATTACCGATATCGAGACCTTCCACCCAGACCGTATGTCTGGCCGTATCCTCGGTATGGGGGACATGCTGACCCTGATTGAAAAGGCCTCTCAAGAGTACGATGAGAAAAAATCGCTTGAAATAGCTGAAAAAATGCGGGAAAACACCTTTGATTTCAACGATTTTATCGACCAACTAGACCAAGTTCAGAATATGGGACCTATGGAAGACCTGCTCAAGATGCTGCCAGGTATGGCCAATAATCCTGCTCTGAAAAATATCAAAGTAGATGAAAAAGAAATTGCTCGTAAGCGTGCCATCGTATCTTCTATGACGCCAGCTGAGCGGGAAAATCCAGACCTGCTCAACCCGAGTCGTCGCCGTCGGATTGCGGCCGGTTCTGGCAATAGCTTTGTCGAAGTCAATAAGTTTATCAAAGACTTTAACCAAGCCAAACAGATGATGCAGGGAGTCCTATCTGGAGATATGAACAAAATGATGAAACAGATGGGCCTCAATCCTAATAATCTACCTAAAAATATGCCAGGTGGCATGCCAGATATGTCAGCTTTAGAAGGTATGATGGGACAAGGAGGTATGCCAGATTTATCTGCCCTAGGCGGAGCAGGAATGCCAGATATGAGCCAACTTTTTGGCGGTGGCCTCAAAGGTAAGGCAGGAGAATTCCTCATGCGCCGCAGCATGAATAAAATGGCCAAGCAAATGAAGAAAAACAAGAAAAAACGGAAGTAGTCTTAAACAAGTTACATAATTTATTTTATGTAACTTGTTTTGTAGACTTAGGAAAAAAGAAATGAAAAAGTTTATTAAGTACCTGATTCAGATTTACACCAAAATACAAAACAAACTCCCTTCCCACCCCATCAGCCATCTACCCTTGAGTAAAGTTGACATAGAACCAATTATTATGATTCCAGGCAGCTCAGCAACGGAGAATCGTTTTAACAAAATGGTCAAAAAACTCAATCATGGCCAACATCCACACCATGGTCTGATTCGTATCAAGGTCTGGAATGACGGTCGAATGACTTATCGTGGGCATTTGAAGCGAAAGGACAGAAAGCCCATTTTTGTGATTGGTTTTCAGAATAATCGCGATGGTTACAAAAATATCAAGAAGCAGGCTGCTCTGTTTAACACTGCCATAACTGTTTTGAGAGAGAAGTACTCTTTTAACAGCTTTAAGGCGTTGGGGCATTCTAATGGCGGACTGGTTTATACAGTATTCCTGCAGCGATACCTAGCAAACCATTCTGGATTGGAGATGGAAAAACTCCTGACTATTGGCAGTCCTTATAATCTGAACAAGAAAAATCTTAATCATCGAGTCCCAATGCTAGATGACTTTGTAGCCAATCAAGAAAAGCTACCTCAGCAGCTTCAGCATTTATCGATTTTAGGAATATTTTTCCGAGAAGGCGATGGCATTGTCCATAGAAGCAGTGTAGAGGCTGGAAGTCTGATCTATAAAGGAATAATTGCTTCATACGAAGAGATGGTCGTCACAGGCAAGGACGCCCATCATTCTTCCTTGCCGCAAAATGAGCAAGTCATTGATTTGATTAAAGAGTTTTTATTTCAATAATTATTTTACATAATTTAATTTCAGTGAAAATTAGAAAGACAATAAAACAATGAAAATAGTAGAGATTCTTCATAGGTATTATGGTGATTTTGATCTGATAAATGAAAAATGGAATGAAGACTATGAAAGCATTTTTATTAGGCCAAAGGATGATCAAGAATATAAAAGATGCCGTTTGGCAAAGAAAACACCCAAAAAAGAAGGATATTTTACAATCTTTTGGAAAAAAGACCAAGACAACAAGAATATTCCTTATACTGATAAAGACTTGGGTGATGAACTGGTTATTGTCGTTATTGACGACTGTCATTGCGGTTTATTTATAATTCCCAAAAAGGTAGCTATCAGTAAAAGAATTCTTTCTACAAAGGATTGTAAAGGAAAGATGGCTATGCGGTTTTATCCGTCCTGGTGCAGCAATTTAAATAAAACAGCTCGGGCAACACAAAAATGGCAACTGGATTATTTTAAAAAAATCGAATTAGAAGAATAAGTTTTTGGTAAAACAATTAAGTCAATTTTTAAATCTATAGAGATTGCATAATTTAAGTTATGTATTTTTTGATATACTTGTATAATTTTTAAGATGTTTTTAAAGCTATTAAAAGGAGTTCCAATGAAAAGAAACAAGGCTCTTTTAGTTTATTTGATAGGAACTTTTAGCCAGTTGTTATCGGTTTGCCTAGTTGTATTTTCTTTGAATTATTACGGTTTTCATTCAAATTTAGTAAATTTTTTTGGAATTATGATAGGTGGCATTTCGACATCCTTATGGGGAAGTATAGTTGCCGTTCGGTATTATCAGATTAATTTAAAGAAAATAGTAAAAGATTTTTTTAACATTCATACTAGTTATAAACATTATTTATTAGCATTTTTGCTAGTTATTCTTGATTTCTCTTTTCTATTATTTGGTGGAAAAATCAAACAATTTATTTGGTTTTTCCCTTTTCTGATGTTTTTAAAATTTGTTTTATATGGTGGTTTGGAAGAAATAGGTTGGAGATACGTATTTCAGCCGATTTTACAAGAAAAGTTGCAATATTTTCAAGCAACAATCTTAACATTTTTTATCTGGTCAATTTGGCATTTATTATTCTTTTATATAGATGGTTCCCTAGTCGGTCTTCAAATTGTTCCGTTTTTATTTGGATTGCTTACAAATTCTTTCATGCTTTCAGCTCTTTATTTAAAAACAGGAAATCTCTGGATTTGTGTTATGACACATTCAATTATAAATGTTCTTTCTCAATTAACTATCAGTGACGATCGTTCCGAAAGCTATCTAATCAGAATTATTGTCATTTTTGCATCATGTTATCTGGCCAAGTCCAGCAAAGTTAAACATAAGACGGATTAGTACTTAGAATGGTTCAAAACATTATATTTATGTATACAATAGAGACAATAAGAGTTAAATCATTGATACATTTGAATGAGTAGCATAAATATTAGAGTGTCTAAAAGAGCATTTAGTCATGCCAGAATATGCCCACGAAGCTATGAATTTTCAAGTCAATGATCGAGTCTATAATTTGCTCTGTGGTAACAAAATTCCATTTCGATATGTAGAAAAATAAGTTACAGAATAAAATAACAATCAGTAGATCCGTAAGATTTGCTGATTTTATTGTTTTTAAAAGGTATAGATTATAGAAAGGAAAACAAAACAGTCCTATATATCCCCTATGATATCTTTCCGAAAAACTATAATTTTCTTGAAAAATATATCTAGATATGCTATACTACTATTATAGAAAAAACGGAGAATTGTAATGAGACGTGAATTGCTGTTAGAAAGAATTGACAAACTCAAAGCCACTATGCCCTGGTACGTTCTAGAGTATTATCAGTCCAAGCTGGCAGTACCTTATAGTTTTACGACCTTGTACGAATATCTTAAAGAATACGATCGATTTTTTCACTGGGTTTTAGACTCTGGTATATCTGACGCTTCAGAGATTGCTGAGATTCCTCTCTCGGTCTTGGAAAATATGACCAAGAAAGACATGGAAGCTTTCATTCTATATCTGCGGGAACGGCCGCTTCTCAATGCTAACACGACCCAAAACGGCGTTTCCCAGACAACCATTAACCGAACTCTTTCGGCTTTATCCAGCCTCTACAAATATTTGACTGAGGAAGTGGAAAATGAGCAGGGCGAGCCCTATTTCTACCGAAATGTCATGAAAAAGGTAGCTACTAAGAAGAAAAAGGAAACTTTAGCTGCTCGTGCAGAGAATATCAAACAAAAGCTCTTTTTAGGAGATGAGACAGAAGGTTTTCTCCAATATATTGATATAGAGTACCCTAAGAAGCTCTCTAATCGTGCTCTATCTTCTTTTAACAAGAACAAAGAACGAGATTTAGCTATCATTGCCTTGCTGCTAGCCTCTGGTGTTCGTCTGTCTGAAGCTGTCAATCTGGATCTAAAAGACATCAATCTCAAAATGATGGTTATTGAAGTGACAAGAAAAGGCGGGAAAAGGGACTCTGTCAATGTTGCTGCCTTTGCCAAGCCCTATTTAGAGGAGTATCTGAGCATTCGGGTCAAGCGATACAAGGCAGAAAAAACGGATACAGCCTTCTTTTTGACTGAATACCGTGGTATTCCTAACCGAATCGATGCTTCTAGTGTCGAAAAAATGGTGGCCAAGTATTCTGAGGACTTCAAGGTGCGAGTGACGCCTCACAAGCTCCGCCACACACTTGCTACACGTTTATATGATGCAACCAAATCTCAAGTTCTCGTCAGCCACCAGCTAGGTCATGCCAGTACTCAGGTGACAGACCTCTACACTCATATTGTCAACGACGAGCAAAAAAATGCTCTGGATAGTTTATGATAGATAATAAAATCCGTATCATTTTAAGTGATACGGATTTTATTATCATATTCTATTTCTACGACGTCGTTTATTTGCTCCTACGAGCGTTGCTGCACCGATTGCCATTCCAAGAACAGCCAATCGCTCAGCTTCCGAACCTGAACCTGTATTAGGTAAAGTTGTCGTCGTCGCAGAAGCTGAAGCAAGTGGAGTAACTTGAGTTGCTGTTTTTACTCCCTGAGTGTTTGTTCCAGTCGTTACCAAATTATTTCCTTCATCTGAACTTGCGGTTGGAAGTCCATTTGTAGACGGAGCTCCTGCATTTGAACGATATTCAATAGAAGTATCTTTGCCACCAGCTGCAGCACCTCTATAAGAGAGCTGACTAGCATTTCTATTACCTTCTTCTTTAAGGAGGTTTGATTGTAGGCGGCTATGTTTCGCCTGAAGATCTGTGTAAATACTTTGTAAGCCGAGCAATTTCATATTTTCTTCTTCAGCGATAGACTTTTTAGCTTCAAAATCAGCTTTTGCAGCAACCAGATTTTGTTTAGCTTTTGCTAACTGCTGAGGAGCTTCTTTCAAGCTGACCACTCTTTGTTGAGCAGCCAACACACGCTCTTGAGCAGCAGTTAATTCTTCCTTGATTTTGCCTAATCCACTCTGCAACTTTTGTTCAGCAGCTTTCAAAGCAACTAACTGAGTTTGGGCTTCTCCCAGAACTGTTTGGGCTTTTGCTAATTTTGCCTGATATGGTGCTAGAGCATTAGAAATTCTGGTTGTAGCAGCAGCTAAAGCAGCTTTTTTATCAGCTACATTTTGTTTCGTGACAGCTAGATTTGTTTCTGCTTCATCAACTTGTTTTCTCGCATTTGCTAGTGCCGTTGCGCGAGCAGCTTCGCTATTTCGTACATCAGCCAACTGAGAATTTAAGATATTAATCGTGGATTCCTGACTAACTTTTTGAGCTTGCAATCCTGCCAAACGGTTTTTCAAAGCAGTAACATTGGCACTAGAACCTACAGAGCGCCCACCACCGCTACGAAGTAATTGAGCTAGCGCATCAGCGCTCATCAAAGTCCCATTATTCACACGTTCATTGAAATTGCGAATATTGTGGAAACCTACTTCTGAAGTACCATATGGAGTTCCCCACTGGTTCGGACGAGTATCATAGGCTGCAGAGATTGCATTGGCCTTGTTGTCCATCATTTGAACATAGTGACCAATTTTAGCAAATACACTTGCTCCAACTTTCATATAAATTGCGTTGGCATCAATCTGTCTTTCATCCGTTGGCAATCCATATTGGGCAGCAATTTTTTGGTACAAAGCCTTTTCACTGTGCCAGAAATCAACAGCACCTTGCGGGGTGAAACTGATGGCCACATTTTCGTTTCCAATTAGTTTGCCCATATGCCAGTTAGCTTTTTCAAAGTAGACTGTTTGAATTTGGCTGGCTACATTAGCATAAGGATCGACTAATAGCTCTGGAAGACCAGCGTTACGTCGGTAAGCATTGATAGCTTTAACCAATTCAAGGGCTTGGAGGTTGTTCTCAAGGCTTGCTGGACTAGCTGGATCCGTTCCAACTGTAATGCCATATTCTCGCTGACCACGTTGATACATTGCCAAAGCATTAGTAGCTGCATCCCTTACAGCTTGACTCGGAGCATTATTGCGCAAATTCTCTAGGAATTGGGAATAATTAGTATTTCGAAGATCAACCGGTGCTGTTGCAGCATTTTTCTGTTCAATAGCTAACTCTGTATTCGTTGAAGTAATCAATTGCTCAGTCTGATTTAACTCAGCCTGTGTTTTGTTGATCTTACTTTGGATGTCTGACTGAGCCTGCGGCGAGTCTTTCACATCCTGTTCTGCTTTTGTTAACTCATTCTTTGCATGTTCTAACGCGTTCTGTGCTTGATTTTGCTGATTTTTAGCTGTTCCTACAGCTTCTTCTTCTGCATGAACTGGTTCTTTAGCTTTATTGAGTTCAGACTCAGCTACATCTACCAATGATTGTTGGGCTGCAATTTTATTTTCCTGATCTTTTACAGCCTGACTTGCGTCAGCAACAGCTGTCTCAGCGTTTTCTACTGCTGCTGCTTTAGCTGCCGCTTCTTCCTCGGTAGATTTTACATGCTCTTCTGCTTGAGAAATTTCTTCGTCTGTAGCTTCTTTTTCATTCTCTGTCGCTGTTTCTACAGATTTTTCGGCTTCTGTAACTGCATTTTTTGCCGCTTCAACATCAGCTTGAGCCTTATCAGCTTGTTCTTGTTGTCGATCAGCATTTGCTTTAGCAGCGTCAGCTTGCTCTTTAGCTTCTGCCACATCTGCAGTAGTAATAGGCTTCTCTGTAACTGCTGTTGATTTTGGTTCTACAGTAGTTGATTTAACAATTTCTTCAGCTTTTACCTGATGACTGAGTCCTCCAGAGATGATCGTTGTCGCTGCGATACCAGTTGCTACAACGGATTTCCCAATCCTTTTTTCCATATATCGTACTCTCTCCTTCTTGTAGTATCCCTTACATATATCGGACACAAATATCGTATGCTATAATACTAACATAAAATGGCCGGATTCACCAGTCAAAACAATATCATTTTGATAGAAATTTTGTTACAGTTTTATGACGAAAACAATTAGTCACCAGCTGACCTTCTATCCCTTCTTTGATGAATGTTCCAAACGAATTTCTTCCAACATTTTGGCTTCTTCAGCTGTACATTCATAGTTTTCCAGCAAGTCCGGACGACGCTCATAGGTTTTTTTCAAACTTTCATAAAGACGCCACTTGCGGATATTTTCATGATGACCACTCATGAGAACTTCCGGAACAACAATGCCCCGATAGTCATAAGGACGAGTATACTGAGGATACTCCAAGAGTCCAGACGAAAAGCTGTCATCCGTGTGACTGACTTCCTTGCCAATAACCTCTGGAATCAGGCGAACTGTCGCATCAATCATGGTCATGGCCGCCAATTCTCCTCCGGTCAGGACATAGTCACCCAGCGAAATCTCATCCGTCACCAAGGTCTTGATCCGCTCATCATAGCCTTCGTAATGGCCACAAATGAAAATGAGTTCCTCTTCCTTAGACAGTTCCTCAGCATAGGCTTGGTCAAAAGTCCGACCGGCAGGATCCAGCAAAATCACGCGCGGCTGCTTCTTTTCAATGGCATCATAGGCATCAAAAATAGGCTGGGCCCGCAGCAGCATGCCCTGACCTCCACCATAGGGCTCGTCATCCACATGCCGAGATTTTTCCGCATTTTCGCGAAAATTGTGGTAGTTGATTTCTAAGAGGCCTTTTTCCCGAGCTTTACCGACGATAGAGTGCTCCAAGGGCGCAAACATCTCCGGAAAGAGGGTCAAAATATCAATCTTCATCGTCCAGTCCTTCCGGTATCTCTACATCAACCCGACCTCGCTCAATGTCAATCCCCAGCACCACTGGCGGAATATAAGGAAGAAGCAAGTCGCGCTTGCCTTTTCGTTTGACCACCCAGACATCATTGGCTCCTGGCTGGAGAATCTCCTTAATCGTACCTAACAGAACATCATTTTCATAAACTTCAAGACCGATGATTTCATGGTAGTAAAATTCTCCGTCTTCCAAGTCCGTTAAATCTTCTTCTCGGACTTTCAAAGTGAAATCACGAAATTTCTCAATCTCATTGATATGGTACATCCCCTTGAACTTGATAATGTCAAAGTTCTTGACCTTGCGGTGGCTAGCAATTTCCACGTCCATGACAAACTGGTCCTTCTTATCGAAAAGGGCCAGTTTATTACCTTTTTTAAAACGTTCTTCTGCAAAATCCGTCACTGACAAAACCCGCATCTCACCTTGCAGACCTTGGGTGTTAACGATTTTCCCAACATTAAAATAATTCATTTTTGCTCCAGTTAATCATTTTACTATTCGTTTTATTGTATCATTTTGCTTGCTTTTTCTCAAGACAGGCAGTTGGCTCAGACAACAGAAAAGCCTATAAGTCAATACCTTTTTCTTTGAGGTTTTGCAGACATTCCTCATAATATGCTGCATCATGCTCAGGGTAAATAGGCCTTGTGACAGGCACTTCTTCCAGATGCACATAAGCCGGACAAGCCTTGCCACGATAGTCCCACTCCAGCCATTCTGGCGATACACGATAACCTCGCTTGCTCATCTCCTCCATAATCAGCTCATGGTAGCGATAAAGCAAGTAAGGAGAGTGAGTAAAAACATAGTCAACGGTCGCATGTTTCTTCCCCCAACCATTACCACGAAGAGCACAGCATTCACGATGTTGCCCAAGCAGTTGTGGACGGGGAAGTTTAGGAATCAGTTCTTGATGCCAGAGTCTCATCGTAACCTCCATATAGTAAAGATGAATTTTGCAAATAAGGATTCGGATAATTTTCTAAAAGATTTCGCACTGCTAGAATCAGCTGCTCTTGCGGAATTTTGCCATACTCATATCGACTAAGCAGATACATGAAATCTTCTCTTTCTTTTTGGCTGGCCTTTTTCTTAAAATACCCCCAGACATGCTGAAAAGCATTGATAACTTGGCCCCTGCTTTCTGGTAAGGCTACTGCCTGCTCAATATAATGCCGAATATCTTCTACAAAAACCGTATCTTGCTTTAAATATTCACGTATTTCTTTATAAATCACAGCCGAATGGCTCAAAACCAAGTATTTATGTCGAGCCCATAGTCGCTCACACTCATGGCGGTCATTTCGTAATCTCATTTTCTTCTTTCTAGTTTTTAATCATCCAGTTTTTTAATGCTGTTTCTGATAAAAGTCCCAGCGGGCCTGGCGTTGCTCAGGATTGTCACAAAGCTCATCCAGGCGCTCAATCTCTAAGAGCATGGTCCGCTGATAAAAATTTACCAGCTTATCAA
>NZ_JPEN01000081.1 GCF_000767835.1 Streptococcus sinensis
TCTTTATTTTCGTGTTTCTGTGGGTGACGGCTATGTCGTCATGGCTGTCTGTCCCACTCTCATTTTTTACTTCAAGTCATAAAGCCAGTCGTCACCGTCTTTATAGTAAAAGAATTCGCTTAAATCGTCCTCTAAAAAAACACGCAGCATATCGGACATATCCTCAGTTGCAAGTTTCAGACGAGACAGATTTTGCAAATCTTCCCACCAGACCTTTCCTTCATCGGAGGATTGCAATTCACCGGAATAGTGATTAGTCTTATAGAGCAGGACGACATAGCGAAAATCCTTGTCATCATACCAATTTTTGATGCCGCAAAGTTGAGGTTTGGATATGGTCAGACCAGTTTCTTCTTTGACTTCTCTGATAACTGCATCGGTAAAAGATTCTCCGCACTCTACATGCCCGCCAGGAAAAGTGATACCAGGCCAGTCGGGACTAACTCGGTCCTGGACAAGAACTTTTTCTCCGTCATAAATCATGCACATGTTGACGAATTCTACATTTTCTAGTCGATTCATTTGCTTATTCCTTTTGTTTGAGCTGAATGGTGAAATCTAAGCTATCACTCATAATGCAAACTTCCTGCCACCCAACCGGTGCAAAGGGCAGAGGTGATGTTGAAACCACCCGTGTGGGCATTGATGTCCAGAACCTCGCCGGCAAAGTGGAGGCCGGGAACGAGCTTGCTTTCCAGAGTTTTAGGATTGATTTCCTTGAGACTAACGCCACCCTTGGTGACAAAGGATTTAGCCAGGGACATTTTGCCAGTGACAGAGATGGGCAGTTCTTTGATTTGTTTGATGAGAGCCTCTTTTTCACTGAGATTGAGTTGTTTGACTTTCTCGGGAAAGGGCTGGGCAAAAAATTCTGCCATTCGCTCGGGTAGGAGGATTTTCAGGCAGTTCTTCAGTGATTTTTCCCGATGTTCTTCTAAAAAGTCTGCCAAATCCTGCTGACTCATCTGTGGCAGAAGATCCAGATAGACGGTTTCGCCACCCTTGACAAAGCTAGACAGGCGCAGGGCTGCTGGCCCTGACAGACCAAAGTGGGTAAAGAGCAGGTCGTGGGTAATGACATGCTTGCCGTAGCTCAGGGTCACATCGTCCAGCGAAATCCCCTGAAGCGCTTTGTGAGGAAAGTCAGTCAAAAGAGGACTTTCAGCAGCTTCCAGGTCAGTCACCGTGTGCTTGAAGTGTCGGGCAATATCGTGGCCGAAGCCTGTCGATCCAGTTGAAGGATAGGACTTGCCGCCAGTCGTCACAATTAATTTCTGACAGGTCCAAGCCTGGTCGCTGGATTTGACAGTGAAAAGCTCATCAGATTTTTTAACGGAGACGATTTCGGTATTGGTGATGACAGTACCACCTAGCTCTGCAATTTTCTTTTCCAAAGCTTCGATAATGGTGCGGGACTTGTCTGTCGCTGGGAAAACACGACCGTGGTCTTCGACCTTGAGTTTGACACCATTCTCGGTAAAAAAGTTAATGATATCATGGTTGTTAAACTGGGAAAAGACGCTGTAAAGAAAGCGCCCGTTGCCTGGAATACCGGCCATGAGGTCATCTAGGCTTCCGTTATTGGTCACATTGCAGCGCCCGCCACCCGTTCCGGCTAGTTTCTTGCCCAATCGTTTATTTTTCTCAAGGAGTAAGGTCTTCTGTCCATAGAAAGAACTGGAAATGGCAGCCATCATGCCAGCCGGTCCTCCGCCGATGACGATTGTGTCGAAATGGTTCATGTATCTTTTCCTTTCATGGAGAGTGGTTTTTATCTGTTAGTTGGAAATCTTGGATTTCTTTGCTGAGTATCCTTTTCCAGTCTTTAAATACGACAAATTTGCCCCTGTGATTCTGGAGTTCCTATTAACGAGGCATTCTTCAGCAGGTTCTAACCACGTCTCGGCTCTACTCAGGAGAGGATTTTAGCTGAAAAATTATAGTTTTTATACACATCTTCTGTTTGGGGCAGTTTAGAAAATTCTCGCTTGCGCTCCCCTAAACTCGATATATTTCATAGGACGTTCTCTTTGTATGAACTTAAATTCAGTATAAGCTAATCCTGCTTCAATGTCAAAAAGTGGCTGCTTAGACGTGGGGGCTCGATAAAAGTGTAAGAAGTCCTCGATTTTTGATGAAGCGACTAGGTCAGTTTTTCACAGCTGGTCATTCAAATCCTTTTGCAAAAATTCTTGAGTGATGCTTGGGGACTATCTACACAGATTTATCGTGTATGAAAACTAGAACATTTGACAAAACCTTTCCTTCCTGATAGAATAAGAATGTCTAAAAGACAAATAACTTCTTCTTGGTTGCAGGANCTGCCAAACCTGCCACTCGGATGAAGCGTAAAGAAAAGGAGTATATCATGGCAATCTCAAAAGAGAAAAAAAATGAAATCATTGCACAATACGCACGTCACGAAGGTGATACTGGTTCAGTAGAGGTACAAGTTGCTGTCCTTACTTGGGAAATCAACCACCTCAACGAACACATCAAACAACACAAAAAAGACCACGCTACTTACCGTGGTTTGATGAAGAAAATCGGTCGCCGTCGTAACCTCTTAGCTTACCTTCGTAAGAATGACGTTAACCGTTACCGTGAGTTGATCAACTCTCTTGGACTTCGTCGTTAATCTGCTTTATTTTCCACTTACATTGCCTTGTCACCTTACCTCGATATACTCAAGTATTATCTTCGGTTACGGTTCCTAGCACTGTAAGGTAAAATAAATCAGATCTTCTCCCTTCGGGGAGATTTTTAATTTTCACTAGGATTTTACCCCGAGTTCAAATTAGCTCTCTGATTTCAGAGGGCTTTTTTGTTTTATCAACCCGCTTAGGCCATGTTCAATTGAATACACAAAGTTGAAGCTGCTCTACTAAAGAGTAGCTTTTCTTGTTTATTAGGATTATAGTCCGAGCTCAAATCAGCTCTCTTCTTTCAGAGGACTTTTTGACTATCTTACCTCTAAAATTTAGCCCGTCTTGAGATACTCAAGTATCATTGACATCTTCTGTCTTAGGCTAATTCTTCTAATGCTTCAACTAAAAAGCTCTTCTATTTCTTTAGAAGAACTCTTTCTATCAGTGAGTTTTACTCTTTCAAGAATTTTTGGATTGCAGGAGCGGCAGTGATAGCGAAGCGTTGGTCGATGCGATGTTTCCCGCCTTCTACAGTGACCAGCTCTGCATTTGGAATGGTCTGACTGGCGTCAACCGCATACTGGTAGGGAACGACAGCGTCGTCAGTACCGTGGATAATGAGGGTTGGAGCTGTGATTTTGGCTAGCTCTGCTTGGATGTTGATGTCCAAGGCATCAATCAGATATATCTTGCCCAGAGTTGCATTACGGTGCATCAGACTATCAGGAAGTTGGTCGAGGTCTGGGCTTCCCAGCTCACGGTAGGTCTCCTTGGCATCATCGAAAAGAACGAAGGCCGGAAAGATAAGCATGAGTTTGTACACACGGTCAGGATAAGCTGCAGCATAGAGACTGGCAACAACACCGCCTTGGCTGGCACCGAATAAGCTCATTCTGCTTTTGTCTACAAATATCTCGGAGCTAAGCCTTTCCATGACTTGTGTCAAGTCTGTGAGTTCGGTCTTGACCGACATATTCAGCATATCCTGTCCACCGCTTTTGGAGCGACGACTGCCACCGTAGAAATCAAAGCTGTAGACAAGATAACCTTGCTTTGCCAGCAGCTGGCTGTACATTTCATATTGCTCAAGGGTGTTGTTAAATCCATGCGCGATGACAATGGTTGGTAATTTTTTATTCTTGTAGTCACGAGGAGCGATAATCACGCCGTAGAGCTGTTTATCATCGTATGAAACACTATATTCCTCGGACACGATGTCTTCCGTTGGCGTCGGCTGGTTGTCGGTTTTTTCACTAGAAGATATCTGTGTGGTTTCTTGCATAGGAGGGGTGGGATTAGATTTAGTCTGGGAATACCAGAAGAAAACAGTCAGTCCAGCCAAGACCAAGGTTACTAAGAAGGCCCAAATGTATTTCATCTCTCTCTCCTTTCAGTATTTGTAGTATTATAGCGGAAATGAAGCTTTTTTACAAGGAGAGAGATTAAAAATAGGTACTTTAGTTTTGTTGTGATGAATCAAGAAAGCGAGACCTTTTATTTGACTGATGTAATATCATGGGTTACAATATAGTTATAAAACATGTCGGTTACAATTGTAATCGAAAGGAGGTATTATGATTGAAATTACCTATTTGGATGCTGTCAAGCAGGAGCGGAAGATGACCTTTGAGTCTTATCAGGAGTTTGAACGTTCTCAACAAGCCTGCCTTGTCGGTGTCGCAGATTATTATGCAGTTAAAAAGCTGACTTATAAAGGCTATGATTTGAACTATCAGGGCACTTACGGCGATGTGTTCTTTTTCCTGATGAAGCAGGATTTGGCAAAGTTTGACTAAAAATAAAGGAGAAAAATAATGGTAAAAGCAATCACAGATGCAAGTTTTGAACAAGAAACCAGGGAAGGATTAGTGCTCATTGACTTTTGGGCGACTTGGTGCGGACCTTGCCGCATGCAGGGGCCAATCCTCGATAAACTATCAGAGGAACTTTCTGAAGATGAACTCAAGATTGTCAAGCTGGATGTGGATGAAAATCCAGCTACAGCACGCGCCTTTGGCATCATGTCTATCCCGACCTTACTCTTTAAAAAAGACGGTCAAGTCGTCAAGCAGGTAGTGGGTGTCCATACTGCCCAGCAGATTAAAGCCATTGTGGCGGAGTTAGGATAGTCAGTGAGTACAAGACTAAAATAGACCTGTTTTAAAATGAAACTGCTCCAAAATAAAGAGCAGTTTTTTATTTTCACTGATAAATGATGGAAGAAGATAAGCAAATAGATTAATTTTAAATTTTTTGTTTAAAAAGACAATATTTAAGGTATAATAAGAAAAAAGAAAATTATCGGGTAAATTTGTTAAATAGGCCGCGCTAGAGAGACGGACTATTTAAAACATGATGGAAACGAGGTGCTGGTTATTATTAAGTTATTAGCGAATTTCTTCTTTGCTTTTATGATTTTGACACCATTCATCGCTCCAGCGGTTTTCTGTTTCTTTGTGGGTTGTATGATCCAGCGGGAACAGATAACACAAAAAAGAATCATACTAGTATTAGCCTTGTTGATTCCAATTTTGCTTTTGATTTCCTATTGTGCTCCTCAGATTTTAGGACTGGTTTTTTGGAGTCTGATTTGGTTTTTCATCGGGCTATTGCGACCTGAAAATTATACCAACTCCCAGTTCTGGACAAGGTGGCTCATATTTATCGCCTGTTTTAGTGTTTATATCTTGCTTTATTTGTATTTATTCAGACTTTTTTAAAATTTTTATAAGGCCTAAACAATCAGCTTGAACGAAAGGTTCAAGCTGATTTTGTCTATTTATTATTCCCCCAACTCCTCACTGTAAGCAATAATCTGTTCAACAGTATCAGATAGGAATTGGATGGTATCGCGCACAGGTTTATCATTTTCCTATGTACTGCCTTGGCTATGAAAGAGATGAAGGGAAAAAGCTTTCTTGTTCATCTCTTTTTATATTACTCTTTGCTTGTGTGCCGTTTTCCAGAGGCAATTGCATCTGCTTCAGTCATGGACACGACTCTGTCAAAACGTGTATTGGATGGCATATTCTCCATGCTATACCAATAGACATCTGCTCTTCCGTATCGAGCGACATAAACGGTTCTTGTTTGTTGCTGTTCCGCTGTCTGTCTCTCTGCTTGTTGGCGTGCTTCCTCTGCAAGGCGAGCCTCCTCCGCCTGTTGGTTAATTGCGTTTTGAACTTGGCCGATACGAGCAGTCAAGTTAGCTTTTGTAGTTGGATCTGAAACACGTTCGACCGCAGCTTGTGCCGGAGAAATATTGTCTGCGACCTGATTATTTTCAAGCTGTTGGACAGCCTGATTGGCTTCCTCAACAATTTTCATAGTCTCAGCTTCTTGACGTGCTTGTTCCTCGCGAGCTTTTTTCTCCTCTTCCTGCTTTTGTTTCTGTGCTTCCTGTAGCTCTTTTTCTTGCTTTTCCTTTTTACTGCTAGACGTAGTAGAGTTGCTTGCAGAGTTACTAGTTTGTGATGATGAGCTAGACGAGGAGCTATTAGATGTAAATTTGGTTACCTGGGTCTGTTCTGTCTGCTCTTTAATAACATCAGGAGTTAGTTTACCTACTGCATAGCTTCCTAGTATCCCGACAATAGTAACAGCAATAGCAATATTGCGCTTTCTAATATTCGGCTTTCGTTTAGTGAAGCGCCAAATACCAAAGCATCCTCCCATGAACATCAATGGCATAGTGATTGGTGCAAGAATGATGATGAAGAGAACTGCCAGAACAAACAGTATTTTCTTCAAGGTCGGCTTTTCAAAAATTTTTTTCAAATTAAAACTCCCTTCGGATATATATCCAAGGACATCATATCACAAAACGGAAGCGTTTTCAATAAATGTTTGAGAATAATTGAAAATGTAGATAGGAATTTATTCTTTAAAAGAACTAAAAAATTAGACCCAGATGAATAATCTGAGTCTGATGCTAAAGATATAGGATTACTATCCTAACTCTTTACTGTAAGCAATAATCTGCTCTACAGTGTCAGATAGGAATTGGATGGTATCGCGCAGTGGTTTATCTGTCGAAATATCTGCACCGATAATCATAGCTGATTCAAGCGGAGTCTTGCTGCCGCCAGATTTTAGCAGTTCAAGCCAGTCACGGGCACCATTTTCGTCATTCTTCAGGTGTAGGTAACCAGCAGTAGAAATGACTAAACCTGCGGAGTAAGTGTAGCTGTAAAGTCCCATGTAGTAGTGGGCCTGACGCATCCAGGTCAGGGCAGCATCATCGTCGATTTCAACGGCATCGCCCCAAAATTCTGTCAAGACTTCTTTCATGATAGTGTTGAGTTTGCTTGCACCGAAGGTTCCGCCTTCTTCAATCAAAGTATAGACCTTGCGTTGGAAGGCAGCTTCCAGCAAGTGAGTGATGAAGTTGTGGAAGTAAGTATCCGTCAGACGGTGAGCCAGGGCAAAGCGTTTCTGACGAGGATTGTCGAACTGGCGTTCCAGGTAGTCGCTGAGCAGGAGCTCATTAAAGGTAGATGGTGCTTCCACATAGTAGGTGGACATGTGGGCGTTAAAGTAGCTCTGGTGATTGTCAGAGAAGATAAACTGACCAGAGTGGCCGATCTCGTGAATCAGAGTATAGACATCGCTCATGCGACCGGTCCAGCTCATGAGGACATAAGGGTGAACCCGATAAGGATCCGCAGCATAGCCTCCAGAGTCCTTTCCAGCATTGGCCGCAAAGTCGACCCAGCGTTCTTCCTTATAGCGGGCAACTTCTTGACAATACTCTTGTCCGAGTGGCTCGACTGACTTCATGACGAGGTCATAGGCATCATCAATGCTGACTTCGGGATTGAGCTCGCTATCTAAGTCCAGCTTCCAGTCGGCAAAGGTCATTTTTTTAAGTCCGTTTACCTTAGCGACATGCTTGAGGTATTTCTGAGCTACTGGGGCAAATTCGCTCATAATCAAATCGATCTGCCGATCGAACATAGCTCGGTCCACTTCTTGCTCTGCCAGCAAATAGTCAAAGACTGAGTCATAGCCCTTTATATCAGCCAGCAATTTTTCAGACTTGACCTGAGCCAGATAGGCAGCAGCGGCAGTGTTTTGATGCTGACGAAGACCTTCTGAGAAAGAACGGAAAGATTTTTCTCGGATTTCTGCATTTTCATGGTTTTGGTAGAAATTCTCATAGGTGACAAAGCTGTTTTTGTAAACTTTGCCGCCTACTTCAAAGTCAGCCATAGCAAAGTCGCCAGCCCGCATCTTAGTGTAAATATCCTGTGGACTGTAAAAGACCTCGCCTAGATTGGTCAAGGCTTTTTCGACATCCGCTCCCAGATAGTGGGCTTTTTTGATTTTAGCCTGGCGAATGGCTGAGGTCAGATGGGGCTCTTGGCCTAGTCTCTCTAAGACAGCCTCGTCTGCACCGACCAGGGCGTCGTCAAAGAAGCTGAGTGCGACATTGGCCTCGGTCTCAAACTCCATAGCTGCTTGGGCAATCTGCGCAAAGCTCTCGTCACCAAAGTCAGTGGTCTGTGGCATAAAGCCGTAGTTGCCGATGTGGCTGATTTGGATATAAATCTGCTCCAGCTCAGCAAAAGCCCGCTCAAAATCTTCGAAAGTGCTGAGCTTGCCTTGGTAATCACGGACGAATTTCTGGGTATCCTCTCTGGCCTTTTCGATGGCCCGCAGGAAGTCCTCTTGGTCTTGGTAAAGGGCCGTTAGGTCCCAGAGTTCATTTTCTGGAAATTCAGAACGATGTTTTTGTTCCATAGTTTACTCCTTTTGTCGTATATAGAAATAGTATAGCAAAAAATCCTTCAGAATGCCTTGCTCATAGGAAAAAATTAGGGAAATATGATTTCAGCTGTCCGCTTAGAAAAAAGAAAAATAGATTTTCAGTACTTTTATAGAAAAAAGCCATTTTCAGCCTTTTTCTTTTGTCTGAAATTGTGGTAAAATAGGGTCTGTACGTGCTTGATACAAAGATGAGGATATAATAAACTACTAAAACCATCAAATCAAATTAAAAGAGCTAGTCGAACTGCCCCCTTAGCACTTTAAGTGTATCTTGATGAACTGAATACGACCTAAAAGCTGTGTAAAAAAGATAAACTGTCTTCATCGAAGACTTCGTCAGTTTCCTATTTTTACTTTGCTTTTGATGGTCTTAATATCTTGATCTTTGTAGCCAAGGCGTATGAAAAAATTTGAGCGTGTGCTCGGCAAGGAGTCTTTATGACAAAACAAGTTTTTAAAACCGTTTTTGCAGGTCGTGAGCTGGTAGTTGAAACCGGTCAGGTTGCAAAGCAGGCAAAT
Organism: Streptococcus sinensis; assembly: GCF_000767835.1. GTDB lineage: Bacteria > Bacillota > Bacilli > Lactobacillales > Streptococcaceae > Streptococcus > Streptococcus sinensis. The sequence continues at coordinate 8,937 of NZ_JPEN01000081.1, forward strand.
GGCAGCGCCGTTGTTCGATATGGAGAAAGTACCGTCTTAACTGCGGCAACCATGTCCAAAAAGATGGCTACGGGTGACTTTTTCCCATTGCAGGTCAACTATGAGGAAAAAATGTATGCGGCTGGGAAATACCCTGGCGGCTTTATGAAACGTGAAGGTCGTCCTTCAACAGATGCGACTTTGACGGCTCGTTTGATTGACCGTCCGATTCGCCCTATGTTTACGGAAGGTTTCCGCAATGAAGTTCAGGTTATCAATACTGTTCTTTCTTATGACGAAGATGCTTCGCCTCAAATGGCTGCTATGTTCGGTAGCTCTCTGGCTCTTTCTATCTCAGATATTCCTTTTAATGGCCCTATCGCAGGAGTTCAGGTCGGCTATGTAGACGGTGAATTTATCATCAATCCTAGCAAGGAACAAAAAGAAGTTTCGCTTTTGGAACTGACAGTGGCTGGTACCAAAGAGGCTATCAACATGGTAGAGTCTGGAGCTAAGGAGCTTACTGAAGATATCATGCTGGAAGCTCTTCTCAAAGGGCACGAAGCGGTTAAAGAATTAATTGCCTTCCAAGAAGAAATCGTAGCGGCAGTCGGCAAGGAAAAAGCGGAAGTAGAATTGCTGCATGTTGATGAAGAGCTGCAGGCAGAGATTGTCGCAGCATACAACAGCGACTTGCAAAAGGCTGTTCAGGTAGAAGAAAAGCTGGCGCGTGAAGCCGCAACCCAGGCTGTCAAAGACCAAGTCACAGCAGTCTACGAAGAAAAATATACGGACCACGAAGAATTCGACCGTATCATGCGTGATGTAGCTGAAATCTTAGAGCAAATGGAGCATGCTGAAGTTCGCCGTTTGATTACCGAAGATAAGGTCCGTCCTGATGGCCGTAAGGTCGATGAAATCCGTCCGCTGGATGCAGAAGTGGATTATCTGCCACGCGTGCATGGATCCGGTCTCTTTACTCGCGGGCAAACCCAAGCCTTGTCTGTCCTGACCCTGGCACCAATGGGAGAAACGCAAATCATTGACGGCTTGGATCCAGAATACAAGAAACGCTTCATGCACCACTATAACTTCCCGCAATATTCTGTCGGTGAGACAGGCCGTTATGGGGCTCCTGGCCGTCGTGAAATCGGACATGGTGCTCTTGGGGAACGTGCTCTGGAGCAAGTCTTGCCTAGTCTGGAAGAGTTTCCGTATGCAATTCGTCTGGTAGCGGAAGTCTTGGAATCAAACGGTTCTTCCTCCCAAGCCTCTATCTGTGCGGGCACTTTGGCTCTGATGGCCGGTGGTGTGCCAATCAAGGCGCCGGTTGCTGGAATTGCCATGGGCTTGATTTCAGACGGCAGCAACTACACAGTTCTGACGGATATTCAAGGTTTGGAAGACCACTTTGGCGATATGGACTTTAAGGTAGCTGGTACTCGCGAAGGAATTACCGCCCTGCAAATGGATATCAAGATTGAAGGAATCACAGCGGAAATTCTGACAGAAGCTCTGGCTCAGGCTAAGAAAGCCCGCTTTGAAATCCTAGACTTGATTGAAGCGACTATCCCAGCTCCGCGTCCTGAGTTGGCTCCGACTGCTCCGAAAATCGACACCATCAAGATTGATGTGGATAAGATTAAGATTGTCATCGGAAAAGGCGGAGAAACCATCGACAAGATCATCGCTGAAACAGGTGTTAAGATTGATATCGATGAAGAGGGTAATGTATCGATCTACTCTAGCGATCAAGCGGCCATTAATCGTGCCAAGGAAATCATTGCTGGCTTGGTCCGCGAAGCAAAAGTGGATGAAGTTTACCATGCCAAGGTTGTTCGAATTGAGAAATTCGGTGCCTTTGTTAACCTCTTTGATAAGACGGATGCACTAGTTCACATTTCGGAAATGGCTTGGACTCGGACCAACAATGTCGAAGATCTGGTGCAAATTGGTGACTTTGTTGATGTTAAAGTCATTAAGATTGACGAAAAAGGCCGCGTAGATGCCTCTATGAAAGCTCTCTTGCCGCGTCCGCCTAAGTCTGATAAGCCAAAGAAAGACCATGGGAAACATCATCATCCAAAAGTTCACAAGGAGCGGAAGGAAATTAAAGTCGAGCAAACAGAAGGATAGAGAAACTAGTCCGTTTGGGGCACCCTCTCTTTCAAAAGGTTTGCTTTGACCTATGGGAGTCTAGGCGGCTAGGAGTCGGGCGTACTTGCAGGCAACTGTCTAACTAGTTTGAAGCTGGCAGGTTCTATGCCAGAGTTTCTGAACCGCTTACTTTTCCTAGAGTAAGATGAACATTAGTAGAGACGAGCTGAGCTCTCGTCTTTCCTTATTTAAGAGAAAGGAAGGGGTTAGCATGGGTTGGTGGAAAGAATCCATTAATATTGTAAAAGAAAATGACCCAGCAGCGCGAACATCGCTGGAAGTTTTATTAACCTATCCGGGTCTCAAAGCCTTGGCGGCCCATCGTTTTTCGCATTTTCTATGGAGGCATGGCTTCAAGCTGTTAGCTCGCATGCACAGCCAGTTCTGGCGTTTTTGGACCCAGATTGAGATTCATCCGGGCGCTCAGATTGAGTCGGGTGTCTTTATCGACCATGGGAGCGGTCTGGTGATTGGAGAGACGGCTATTGTGGAGAAGGGAGCTATGCTTTACCACGGTGTGACCCTAGGAGGTACAGGCAAGGATACAGGCAAACGCCATCCGACAGTGCGTCGGGGCGCCTTGGTCTCCGCTCACGCTCAAGTCATTGGTCCAGTTGAAATTGGTGAAAATGCCAAGGTCGGTGCTGGTGCTGTAGTCGTGGCCGATGTGCCTAGTGACGTGACAGTGGTTGGTATCCCAGCTAAGATTGTTCGTGTTCACGGTCAGAAAGATGAGCCGACCATCCACGAGGTAGAGGAGAAGCGGGAATACTATCTGGATAAGCTGGAGCATGCCCGTGATAGCAGCCATCACTCGTCAGAACTTTAGGGAAGACGTGAAGCACTTGTTTACAAGTATGTTCAAAGCAAAAAATGAAAGCTGGAGGAGATGGCTATGTCAGATTCTATTTTGAATCAAGCAGTCCTTGAGCTGCAAGGAATGTTGGTGGGCTCTGCCGAGGAGTGGTTTACCAAACTCCCCCAGTTATCAGAGAGAATGGACTTGCTATATCAGTAAAGCCCAAAAAAGATGAGACCAAGCTACGCCGCATAGAAAAGATGAAGGTGGATTTGCTGAAGCCTTAAAGAAAGAGGGGCTATGCTATTAGAAGAATTTGAAGATGTAGTTGGGGTTATCGAACCAACAGATAGGCAGATTATTGATAAGGGAGAGGTTTGTAAAACTATCATCCTGTCCTTTAATGGAGAAATTCTGAAACGTTTGATTGAGTCAGAAAAAGTCTATCCGGGAGGCTATCTAAAAAATCTTAACGGGAAATTTCCTTGGTATATATATAAATGTGAAGGAAATCGAGTGGCGGTCATGACGGCACTTATTGGAGCTCCATCAGTGATTGGTCAGCTGGAGGAGTTGGCAGCCAGAGGTTTCAAGAATTTCATCATTCTAGGTTCTTGTGGCGTTTTGGATGACTCAATTGAGGCGGACAAGATTATCTTGCCTGCTGCTGCTTTGCGAGATGAAGGAACTAGCTATCACTATGCCCCACCGGGTGATGAAATCGCCTATGATGCCTCCCTGTTGGTTGAGCTGGAAGCCATCTTTGATAAGCACAATATTGCGCATATCCGCACCAAGTCTTGGACGACTGATGCCTTTTATCGGGAAACGCCTGATAAGGTCAAGCGTCGCTTAGCTGCTGGAGCCCAAGTGGTGGACATGGAAGCTTCGGCTATCATGGCTTGGAGTCAATTTCGCAATACCAAGGTCTATCAATTCTTCTACACAGCTGACTATGTGGATCATCATAACCGAACCTGGGATGCCCGCCATGAAGAGCGGACAGCTGATGCCATGACTTTTTTCACTATCGCTTTGACAATAGCAAAGGAACTAGAAAGGAACTGAGTAGGGATAGAAAGTTTGAAAATAGAGGACTGCTTCTGTAGTTGATCTTATCTGCTTTCTAAGGACTCTCAGCATCGTAAATATGATCAAAATCTATGATACTATGACCCGCAGCCTGCGTGAATTTGTGCCCATTGAGGAGGGCAAGGTTCGCATGTATGTCTGCGGTCCGACGGTTTATAACTACATCCATGTCGGCAATGCCCGCTCAACAGTAGCTTTTGACACGGTTCGCCGCTATTTTGAGTATCGGGGCTTTGAAGTCAACTATATTTCCAATTTCACGGATGTAGATGATAAGATTATCCATCGGGCCAAGGAAGAAGGCATCACTCCCAAAGAAGTGGCAGACAAGTATATCGCCGCATTTCGCGAAGATGTGACCGCTTTGGGGGTCAAGTCGGCTACTCAGCATCCGCGTGTGGTTGACTTTATGGGAGATATCGTCCGCTTTGTGGCGGACTTGATTGAAAAGGGCTATGCCTATGAGTCAGAGGGCGATGTCTATTTCCGAGTGGAAAAGTCGCACAATTATGCCAAGCTAGCCAACAAAACCTTGGCAGACTTGGAGTTGGGTGCTTCTGGTCGGACAGATGAGGAGACTGCTCGTAAGGAAAATCCAGTGGACTTTGCTCTCTGGAAGGCAGCCAAGCCAGGTGAGATTTCATGGGACAGTCCTTGGGGAGCAGGTCGTCCAGGCTGGCACATCGAGTGTTCGGTCATGTCGACGGAGATTTTGGGTGATACCATTGATATCCACGGTGGAGGAGCAGATTTAGAATTTCCTCACCATACCAATGAAATCGCCCAATCAGAGGCCAAGACTGGTCAGACTTTTGCCAACTATTGGATGCACAATGGCTTTGTCAACATCGACGACGTCAAGATGTCCAAGTCGCTAGGTAATTTTATCACCGTTCATGATGCCCTCAAGACCATTGATGGTCAGGTGCTGCGTTTCTTCTTTGCTACTCAGCATTATCGCAAGCCAATTAATTTCACGGAAAAAGCCGTTCATGATGCAGCGACCAATCTTAAGTATTTGAAGAATACCTATGAGCAACCTTTCACTGGTCAGGCAGATTCGGCTCAGCTTCAAGCCTTTCTAGACAAGTTCACCGCTGCTATGGACGAAGATTTCAATGCGGCTAACGGAATCACGGTTGTCTTCGAGCTGGCCAAGTGGGTCAACTCTGGCAACTACACCGCGGAAGTTAAGGAAGCTTTTGCCAAGCTCTTAGAAGTTTTTGGTATCGTCTTTGTAGAAGAAGTCTTGGACGCGGACATTGAGCGCTTGATTGAGGAACGCCAAGTGGCGCGTGCTAATCGGGACTTTGCGACTGCGGACCGTATTCGGGATGAATTGGCCGCTCAGGGTATCAAACTCTTGGATACCAAGGACGGAGTGAGGTGGACCCGTGACTGATGTCAACCTGATTAACGGCGTTGCCCTCGCCTTTGAGGGAGATGCAGTCTACTCCATGTATATCCGGCGTCACCTGATTTTTCAAGGGCTAACCAAGCCCAATCAGTTGCATAGGGTGGCAACCAGGTACGTTTCTGCCAAGGCTCAGGCTAATCTCATCTCTCTCATGCTGAAAGAAGGAATCCTGACGGAAAAGGAAGAGGATATCTACAAGCGGGGCCGCAATGCCAATAGTCACACCAAGGCTAAGAATACAGATATCGTCACCTACCGTATGTCGACCGGCTTTGAGGCGGTTATGGGCTACCTGCATATGACCGAATCTATTGAGCGACTGGAGGAGCTGGTTGACTGGTGTATTCGGAAGATAGAGGCTTCGTTCTGATTCATTGTCATCTTGTTTATTCTGAGATAGAACTCTTTTTCTACCATTTGTCAAGTCTGTCAAGGCTTTAAGTGAAAAATGAGATAAGACAGTAGCTA
>NZ_JPEN01000103.1 GCF_000767835.1 Streptococcus sinensis
CTATAAAATAATTAAGAAAGGGTTTATACTGGCGGAAGCTACCCGCTAATATAAATATAAGGGGGATACTGTATGACAAAATGGACTGAACATCAAAACTCGCCGTATAATGTTAGTGACGTTTTAGACGATAAAGGAGTAAAACTTTACAAACGCGGATTTCGTTTGTTGGAAGAGCAACTGGCAACTTACATTAAAGAGCACTATTCAGGAGTCAGTAAAATAGAATTTTCACCTATACTAGTTCGAGGAGGTGACGGACGATATATGTTTCATGCCAATATTGTTCCGATAGTTTATGATGAATATGGAGATAAGGCGTATTTAGGTAAAAAAATTAGAAATCAAACATTTGCTCATTATGATGATTTTAGTAGTATTAGACTCGATTTTGATGTATTGGATGAAGAAATCATTGAAATAAGAGTTGGTAGTGAATTTATTGATATATCTGATAGTAAATGTTTACCTGAAAATGCAAAACTTAATTCTGTTAAAGAAATTGATGAAAATATTGAAGCGCTTGTCAATGCTGGTCACCTAAAAGATGTGGTAAAAAGTGAAAAAGGTAGTCAAAAAGTGGAAATTCTCTATAATACAGAAATTAGGAAAGGAGACCATTTGGAATGGCGTTGACAGATGAAAAAATGCAAGAGCTACAAGTCAATGTGCTTGATATAATAAAAGAAAGCGATGCTGGAAAAGACTATACAATCCCCAGAACTAATCATAAGTATAGGTTAATCAATGAGGTCAACGAAACAACCCAAGCCATTGCTTTTGCTGGAACTTAAGTTTTTGGCGGAGCCATTAATAATCATGTTATAGAGTCTGGATTTAATGCAGCAACAGCAAGAGTTTAATTAATAGAACAGACAAAAGCAACACCGAAATCAAAATGGAAAGTTAATAAAATGGTATTTATGTTATAATTCAGGTATATAGTTGCTGTTACACAGTTTTCACGAAATATAAAAGGAGGAGACTGATGAAGAAAAAAATTTTTGTAATCGGCGCAGTTCTTATAGTTTTAATTTCGGGAGGAGTATATTGTATGACAAAATGGATTGAACATCAAAATTCGCCATATAATGTTAGTGACGTTTTAGACGATAAAGGAGTGAAACTTTACAAACGAGGATTTCGTTTGTTGGAAGAACAACTGGCGACTTACATCAAAGAACACTATTCAGGAGTTAGTAAAATAGAGTTTTCACCAATTTTTGTTCAAGGTGGGGATGGACAGACTATGTTCGATGTTAATATCGTTCCCGTAATTTATGACAATTATGGGAATAAGGCTTATTTAGGGCGGAAGGTTGGCAAGCATGGATATGCAAGCTACGGTCTTTTAGGAGATCTACGGTTAGATTTTAATGGATTTGATGAGGAAGTGATTGAAATTGATGTAGATGGTAAATTTCTTGACATAACGAATTACAAAAGTTTTCCTCCAAAAGCTAAATTAACAATCAACCCCTCAATGGATGAAAATATTGAAGCGCTTGTTAAAGATGGACAACTAAAAGATGTGGTTAAAAGTGAAAAAGGCAGTCTAAAAGCAGAAGTTGCCTATAATACAGAAATTAGGAAAGGAAATGAGTGGGAATGGCGTTGATAGAATGACATTGTTTATATTAAATAGCACTTAGTAAGGCTAAAAGATGTTAAGAAATCAGATGTAGGAAGTCCGAATGATGAAATAGACTACAACTTAGAAATTAAAAGAGGGAGCTACTCAGAATGGGAATAATCTTTGATTAAACAGGGAAATTTCTGTTTATGGATAATATGGCAGGAAAAATCGTCAAGAATATAAATATTGTTATATACTATAAACAGGGAAAATGGATTCGTTTTCATTTAGATATAGAGGTGACAGTTAATGAAGAAAAAACAACTTGTAATTATAGCTGTATTAAGTACCTTAGTTTCAGGAGGGGGATACTGTATGACAAAATGGATTGAACATCAAAACTCACCGTATAATGTTAGTGATGTTTTAGACGATAAAGGAGTGAAACTTTACAAACGCGGATTTCGTTTGTTGGAAGAACAACTAGCGACTTACATTAAAGAACACTATTCAGGAGTTAGTAAAATTGAGTTTTCACCAATTTTTGTTCAAGGTGGGGATGGGCAGTATATGTTTCATGCCAATGTTGTTCCTGTCATTTATGATACTCATGGTAATAAAGTCTATTTAGGTCGAACAGTTCAAAATTTCGGTTATGCTAGTTATGGAGATTATGGTGATGTCAGATTGGATTTTAATGGATTTGATGAAGAAATAATTGAGCTAAGAGTAGGAGATGATTTTATTGATATTGCAGGCAATAAAAAACTCCCTGAGGAAGTCAAATTATCATCTAAACCCAAGATGGATGAAAACATTGAAGCGCTTGTTAAAGATGGACAGCTGAAGGACGTGGTTAAAAGTGAAGAAGGCAGTCCAAGAGCAGAGGTTATTTATAATACAGAAATCAAGAAAGGATATCATTGGGAATGGCATTAAATGATGAACAGGTACAGGAATTACAAGTTGATGTGTTAAAAATAATAAAAGAAAAAAATGTCAATGAACAATTTCGTCTTGAAAGAAGCGGAAAGAAATATCAATTAATCAACGAAGTCAACGAAACCACCCAAGCCATTGCCGTTGCGCCTCTTAATAAGCAAGGACAACCAGACTTCAGTCAAACGACCATCGTGGTAGCTGGAACTCAGGCACCTAACGGAGATATTAATAATCATGTTTTAGAATCTGGATTCAATGCAGTAATGGCAAGAAATCAATTAACAGAACAGACAAAGGACGTTCGGGATTTTTATAACCAATCATTATCTAAGGCTAAAAAAATGGCTGGAACAGGACAAGCAGTTGATATTAGTAATATGTCGGGATTTAGTCAAGCGGGACCAGCAGTTGCTAAAGTAGCTGCGGAGATGAAAGTCCAGAAGATTACAAATTTCATGGACTGGGGTGCGTGGAATTCGTTGACAAAAAATACAGCCGATTATAGAGGTATTAGTGATGAAGAATTAGCATATCTTAATAAACACTTACATTCATACAGTGATCAAGGGAAAGATTTAACAAGTTGGGATGGTCATGGAGGGATCATTCCGTATGGAAAAGTATTTACTGTAGAGGGAAAACATCATAATGCTGGCTTACCAAAGATTAAAGGTAATAGTCTAGATATTAAATGGTATATAAAAAATAGTCTTTTCTGTTCTGGCATGACTGAAAAACAAGTGAGGGAGATTGCTAAAAGAAAAGCTAAGGCTGCTGAAAAATTTGACTTGTCTAAGCTAGAGACATGGTTTGATAGTACAGATCCAGAGTCTTATATCAAAGAATATTTAGAAAAATATGGTTCTTTTGCTCCTGAGCCTTCTAAGCAAGAATTACTCACTTTAAATAGACAACGCATTGGTGAACTGCACGCTTCTTTGAAAACGAGTTCAGGCAGTCAAATGATTAGCTTGAGAGAGGAATTAGTTCGTACAAGCGCGCAAACTGCTCAGCTACAAGCTGAGGAATATGAGCAGGCGATCAAAGATAGACTTGCAAATGCCAAGGAAAGTGTCTCTCAGCACATATCAGAACTACGATCGGCAGCGTATACGCTGGCTCATAACCTTTCTGGTGGAGAGATAGAGGATTTACTATCCGAGCTGAGCTTTGAACTAGCTTGGAATACTGGAATAGAAGCAGCAACTCTTTCCTCGGCCAACTCATATCAGACGAAAATGACAAGTATAGCAGGAAAATTAAACAAGGCAGCTGATAGAATCGTAGAAATTGACCAAGAAGGTAGCCAGATTTTTGGGGAATTATAGGAGGAAGTGTATGATTGAACCAATTATAGAAGATCGAGCAGAAGCAGAGCGTATCAAAAAAGAGTATCTGAGGATACAGGAACGTCTGGCTATTCGAGGATTAATCTCAGCCAAAAGAGCCACTCTCCTTGAAGAAAGTCGTCTATTGCAAGAATGGCTTACCAATCAGGCTGAGACGATGAAATCATTCTCATCAGTTCAAGTTCCTGCCGATTTGGAAGGTGCTTTTTCCGGTTTAGCAGCCGATTCGGTCAAGAATGTTTTAACTGAAATCTCAACACCTCATTTGATGAGTCCAATTCTATAGAAGGGGTTATGGATACAAAAAAACGGATGGCACAATTAGACGATGAACATATAGCATTTCGAAGAAAAGCCAGTGAATTGGAATGGGATTATCACGATATGAAACGGGAGGCTAGAAATTTTTCGGAGGAAATGAGTAATTGGGTTCTATCATTTTGTCGTCACAGTTCGCCTGTTGATTCATCTTATATATTAAATCAAATCGAGGAAAATCGAGAAGATTTTGAGCGGAAAATGAGGCGTTACGAAGATCGACTGAATGAAGTCTGTCAAGAAGAAAATCGCTTGTACAATAAAAAATTGGACGCACTGAAGAAAGAAACAAAGCAAAGATGAACTTCACTTTTCCTTTGAGACGAATCTATCAGGCAGGCTAAGCTTGTCTTTTTTTTTGTTTTTGGGAGGAGAAAAAGAAAGACGAGGTGAGTTTAAAAGGATTGCTTTATGTTTAAAATCAAAAATCAATTTTGAATCAGTTGATGAGAGTATAAAGTCACTAATTATGGTAAAATAGTAACAGATGAATTTTGAATGGAGGTTGGTTTAATACCAGCCCCTTCAATTAGATGAGGAGAAAAACATGCAAGCAGTTGCACATTTTATTGATACTTTTGTTCCAGAGCGCTATGATCTCTTTTTGGATTTAAATCGTGCGGATAAGACTTTCTCAGGGAAAGTTACCATTACCGGTGAAGCCAAAGCTGAGAAAATTTCCTTACACCAAAAGGATTTGACGATTGAGGCCGTAGAAGTGGCTGGACAAGCTCGTCCCTTCACTCTTGATAATAATAATGAAGCTCTTTATATTGAATTGGCATCAGCAGGCCCTGTGGAAGTAACCTTGACCTATACAGGTAAGATTACAGATAATATGACAGGGATTTACCCATCTTACTATACTGTGGATGGAGTGAAAAAAGAGATTATTTCTACGCAGTTTGAGAGCCATTTTGCCCGCGAAGCCTTTCCGAGTGTGGATGAGCCAGAGGCTAAGGCAACTTTTGATTTGGCTTTGAAATTTGACCAAGCAGAGGGCGAACTTGCTTTGTCTAATATGCCTGAAATCGACGTTGAAAACCGTAAAGCGACAGGCATTTGGAAGTTTGAAAGAACCCCTCGCATGTCTTCCTATCTCTTGGCCTTTGCTGCAGGCGATATGCAAGGCATTACTGCTAAAACTAAAAACGGTACTTTAGTAGGTGTTTATGCAACCAAAGCCCACCCAGAGAGCAATCTAGAGTTTGCTTTGGACATTGCTGTTCGCTCAATTGAATTTTACGAAGAATATTACGGTGTCAAATATCCGATTCCTCAGTCACTGCACGTCGCTCTGCCGGACTTTTCATCTGGTGCTATGGAAAACTGGGGTCTGGTGACCTATCGCGAAATTTACCTTTTGGTAGATGAAAATTCTACGGTATCCAGCCGTCAAGATGTGGCACTTGTTATCGCTCATGAGTTGGCTCACCAATGGTTTGGTAACTTGGTTACTATGAAGTGGTGGGATGACCTTTGGCTCAATGAAAGCTTTGCCAACATGATGGAATACGTCTGTGTCAATGCGATTGAACCAAGCTGGAATATCTTTGAGAATTTTCAAACAACAGGTGTTCCTTTGGCACTTAAGCGGGATGCGACAGACGGAGTCCAGTCTGTCCATGTAGAGGTGAAGCACCCTGACGAAATCAATACTTTGTTTGATCCGGCTATCGTTTATGCTAAGGGAAGCCGCCTTATGCACATGCTTCGTCGTTGGTTGGGAGATGAGGCCTTTGCCAAAGGCTTGAATGCTTACTTTGCTAAGCATCAGTATGGAAATACTATCGGTCGTGACCTTTGGAATGCCTTGGGAGCTGCTTCTGGTCGTGATGTAGCAGCCTTTATGGATTCTTGGCTGGAGCAGCCAGGCTATCCTGTCTTGACAGCTACAGTAGAAAACGATACGCTCAAACTCTCTCAAAAACAATTCTTTATCGGAGAGCACGAAGATAAGAAACGCACTTGGGTCTTGCCTTTAAATAGCAACTGGAAAGGTTTGCCAGATACACTGGAAACAGAAACGCTGGAAATTCCAAATTATTCTGCCTTGGCTGCTCAAAACCAAGGTGCCCTGCGCTTCAATACGGAAAATACGGCCCACTATATCACGGACTATCAAGGTGTCTTGCTTGAGCAGATTTTAGAGACCATTACAGACTTGGATAGCACGAGCAAGCTTCAAGTGGTGCAAGAGCGCCGTCTCTTGGCTGAAGCAGGCAGCATTTCATTTGCTGATTTGGTTCCAGTTATTGAAAAACTGACAGAAGAAACCTCTTATTTAGTTGTTTCAGGAGTTAAAGCTGTTCTGAACGGCCTCAAGCTCTTTGTGGACGAAGGAAGCGAGTGTGAGAAAGCCTATCATGAATTGGTTGTTAAACTTAGCAAATTCAACTTTGATCGTCTAGGCTTTGAAGCAAAAGAAGGCGAAAGTGATGAGGATGAGTTGGTCCGTCAGATTGTCATTGGAAATCTGATTGCAGCTGATGACCAAGCAGCAAGTCAAGAAGCAAGCCGCATTTTTGCCGCCCATCAAGAGGACTTGGAGAAATTACCTGCGGCTATTCGCTTGCACATTCTCATCAACCAAATCAAGCATTGTGAGAGCAAGGAATTGGCTGACCAATACTTGAATGATTATGTTTCAACGGTTGACGGTAGCTTCAAACACCAATTGGCATCTGCTTTGGCTTACACTAAGGATGCAGAAACACTTGCTCGTATTTTGGAATCTTTGAAAAACAAGGATATCGTAAAACCACAAGATTTGGCTATGAGTTGGTATTTCCCTCTCTTGAATCACCAATTTACTCAAGCTACTGCTTGGACTTGGGCGCGTGAGAATTGGGATTGGATTAAGGCGGCTTTGGGTGGTGACATGAGCTTTGATAAATTCGTCATTTATCCAGCTAATGCTTTCAAGACAGCAGAAACGCTAGCAGAATACAAGGCCTTCTTTGAGCCACAGTTGGACGATATGGCTATCAGCCGTAACATCAGCATGGGAATCAAGGAAATCGCGGCGCGTGTTAACTTGATTGCCCGTGAAAAAGCAGCGGTTGAGAAAGCAATTCAGGAAGGTTTATAAATAATTATATAGAGTTATGAAAGACGAATGTATGCTCATTTTGAGTAGTATATGTTCGTCTTTTTTCTTATTTTTCATAACGTATACAAATTGGAAACGCTAACACTTTATGCTATAATATAACTAAAAATCATTTAATTTATTTGTATAATAATATCGGAAGGAGTTTTAGAATAGATGTTACATGGAGTGCCAAGTCCCTATTCCTACTTTAATATTAGTAAGACTAAATTTTAGAAATGTAGTTAAAGAAGCATATCGTTAGATAGCAGGTATTAGGAAGTTTTATGTTTCATCTTCAGTTGTTTATTGGGATATTTTAGTATCAATAGTTCAAGTTAGATTATAATTTTTTGAAACTTATATTTTTACGTTTCTAATCCCAATGAGCGATTGAGATATATTCTTAGGAAGAGTTTCCTATATGGTATTCTCTTTTATGAAGAAAGCTTTACATGTCAGCTGAGTTTATAGAAGGTGGGGTGGCTCCTGTAACATCAGTCAAAACAAGATTAGACAACAATTGAGGTTATAAGCTTTATGCAAGTTATATATCACTATTTCCTAAGAATAAAAAGAATAAACTATTTGTAATAAGAAAACTTCTATCAAAGCTTCTATGAGAAATCTTCACCTGTTTGCCAGTCCTGAACCTATGCACTTGCTTTATAATATCAGTCTTGGTGAAAAGAATTCTCGAGATTTTGGAATATTTAGAATGGAGGAAATGAAATGACAGAAGGAATTTTAGTTGCTTTTTTAGGTGCCATTAGACCCACAGAAGATCAAATTAATGATGCAGAGTCTATTGAAAAAAATAAGTTCGGTTACACTGAAACGAATTATTATGATCCTATCTCAGAAAACGAAGTGACATCAAAATTTACTTATGAATACTATCTCACTAAGCGGACTGAAATCAATGTCAGTAAGGTTTTGTTGGTTGGAACTGATACATCTTCTTGGGAAGAGGTATATAGACATTTTGCTATAAAAAATAGATCTTTTTCAATGAAGGATTATCAGGGTTTTCGAAATGAGTTCTCCAATACCAATAAAATCAGTCTAAAGGAAGATTTACTAAAAAAAGCTATTGAACCAGCAACTGACTATTTCACAATTTTAAGAGGTAACTCAGTCACATTTCATCCTCTTATAATAACTCTTGGTTCAACTAATCAAGAGTTAAACCAAATATTTGAAAATATTAAAACTAAGTTAGTTAAGGAGGCAGCAAATCTTTTCGATAATAAGCAAAAAAATAAAATTATTTGTGATATTACAAATGGATTTCGTTCCTTTCCTGTCTTTACCTATATGTTGTCAAACTATGTATCTAAGGTCTTGAATTGGAAGGCGGAGTTTGAAGTGTTTTATGGTATGTTTGAGGATAAAACATACCCAGGTAAGACACCGATCGTCAATCTTAATAGCGTAGATAATCTAATGGCATGGATCAATGCAGCTAATGAATTTCGTTCCTATGCAAGTGTCAAAACTCTTCTAGAACTATTAGATAGAAGGGCTAATGATCCATACTACGACAACCTAAGAGAAATCTTCAATCAGTTTGAGTATGGAACAAATCGTAATGATCTTTACCATTTGCACCAATCAATTACACGCTTAGCGGAAGATACTAATCTTTTACAAGGAATCGGGGATCCAGCAGTAAAATTTATAATGAATGAAATTGCGAAAGATTTAGGAGAGCATTTTAAAAAATCTTTGTTTATACCAAAAGATGAAAAAATGAAACGCCTTGCCTACTTTCAATTTGAATTAGGGAAATGGTACGCTAGACAAGGACGTATTGGCCAAGCAGCTGTGACAACACAAGAAGCTTTAGTAACACTATTGATGTGGTTAGTAAATAATGATATCAAAGAAGATGATTTATTTAAATATGAGTTTAGAAACTATTTTAAGAATACTGTCATAGGAACTATGGATTCCAAAACTTATAAACCGATAAAAAAAGCTGAAGCAAATGTTAGAACAGAAATCCGCAATACCTTTTCTCATTGTAATTTCAACATATCTGGAGATATAGACAATTTACAGAAAAAAATAACACAGCAAGAGAGTTATTTAATTAAGTTTCAAAAAGAGATCGAGAAGCTACTAAGCAACGATGACTCTGGCAAGAAACTACAAGATAAAATTGTAGCTGATATTAAAAAGCGTCTAGCAAGACTGTTTTCAAATAATAAGAGATCTACAAAATTTTTTGAAGCACTAAATTTTACTTCTAGAGATGATTGAGAGGATTAAGAAATGCCAAATGAAATTAGAATTACAAACTTCAGAGATTTTGTCGAAAAAGTTCAAATGCTAGAAGCGGATACCTATCGTCATCGATATGTTTTTCGTGGAGAAGGAAAATATCCTGGCTTTGAAAAATGGAAGCTCACCCCCAAGATTTTTCGTCAGATGAAAGATAGTTGCGGAGATAAACAAATTTATCGGGAAAGTGATCTAATTGATGCTGTTATAAGTCGCTATCCAAATATTTTTAAAGAATGTAAAAGTAATCTAGAAATTTTACTCCTCATGCAACACTATGGTTTGCCAACAAGACTCTTAGATATTAGTTTTAATCCCTATATCGCTTTATTTTTTGCTTTGTCTGGGGACTCCAGCATAAAGAAACACTATATCTATGTTATTGACACAGAAAAGATTAATGAAGAGAATAATAAATCTGAATCTAAGCTGGGAAAAAGACAGAATAAAGGCTGGGATGCTCAAAAAAGTGTTTTTGACAATACCGTTGCTGTTATAGCTGCATTATCAAGATTATCTACAGCAGAACAGGATGAAATTAAAAATTTAAAAAATAACTATGAAGCTATGAAGAAAGAGCTTCAAAAATTTGTAGAGGGTAATTCATCAATCAAACCAAGCACTTATACGAATTTGATGAACTTTATAAACAGCAAAAGAAATAATATAGATCCAATTCCTTATATTAATAATTATAAAAATATGCAAGCGGCCTTTAATGCTAAAACATTAAATAAAGAAGCGTGGGATTTAATCCTCATAGATGTCCTAAATTCTGTTATTGAGAATTATGATGTTATGAAAAATCTAGCTAATAAAACCAAGTATTATAATCCCGGATTTGATCAAAAGATAAAATTTGAAGATTTAGATAATGACTACATTATTCGACCTCATTTTTCGAATGATCGCATTAAAAATCAAAATGGGGGATTTTTGCTATTAAATGCTCTAGACAAATCAAACAATAATAATGTACCAGAGGAATACATAGATACCGTTTGGATAATAGATTTGGAAAATGAAGATGATAGAGATTCCGAAGTATCTCGTCAGGAATTTTTAGAGCAATTACGCTACATGGGGATTGATCAGAGTTTTGTTTATCCCGAATTAGAAAATTTTATTTGTACAGATTATCTTGAAGTAGTAGATAATCCTTTAAACAAAACAAAAGGAGAGTAATATGGCACAGTGTATTGCGATTTATGATATTAGTGGTATTCAGAACTTCATATTCTCAACGAATAAGTTACGTGAAATGGTAGGTGGATCGAAAATTGTACACAAGATACTATTTGAACTACTACCTGAAAAGTTAGGATATAAAGAAGATAACTGGAAAGATGAAAGATTTTCAAAAGAGATTCTTGAGAATCGTCTTGGCAACGTCATCTATATTGGTGGCGGTAATGCTTTTGTGCTTTATAAGAATGAAGAGGCTTACAATTGGGTAACGATTGAATTACAAAAAGAAGTTTTTGAACTTTCTGGTGGAGGTATCCGTCTTTGCCATGCCAAAATTGAAATAGACTATTTAGATCAAAAGGGAAGCTTTGTAGAAAAAATTCAAAAACCATTAATGCAAGCTCTAACAACCTACAAACAAAACACAGCTCCAATTCAGACTGCTCGCGGTTTTGCATTTGGTGCTCAGGATAATGAAACTAAAGAGCCGATAGTATTAGTCCCAACATTGAAAGATAGTCATTGCAAGTATGCTAGTTATGGTCGATTTAAAAAAAATGAAATATTTTATTCAACGAGAGATGAAAAAAGCAGCGAGGAAATTAGCCAATATTATGCGGATAATTTTGAGCAGTTTCGAGACGAGGAGGAAAAAAGTTTTGTTGCTGTGATCCACATTGATGGAAACACAATGGGAAAACAGATAATTGATTTTGCAAATAAAAATCAAGAAGAAGAAGAGACATTATTTGAACAACTGAAAGCAATGCGTGAGCTCTCTAAAGAAATTAGCAAAATATACAGAGATACTTTAGATAACACGGTTAATGAGATATTCAAAAAAGAAATTGGAACTGAAAAAGCTTACAGGGAAGCTCAAGAATTGACTAAGAGTATACCATATCGAGAAATCATCTCAGATGGAGACGATATTACTGTTATTATCAAATCAAATAAGGCCTTACAATTTTGTGATTTATTTGTGAAAACATTAGAAAAGGAAAAAGAAGGTGGAAACTATTCTCATCTCAAAGATTTCCATATTTCTGTTGGGATAGGCATTGCCTTTGTTCACGATAAGTTCCCTTTCAGTACGGCTTATGACATAGCAGAGCAACTATGTAAAAATGCTAAAAAACGAGGATTAGAATATCAGTTTAGAAAAAATAATATAGATGTTACTCATTCGAGCATGGATTTTCAAATTATCAAAAGTGGTATGACTACAGACATAAAAAATTTCCGTTCCTCTAATTACTATTTGGACAAAAATAATCAAGAGCCCAAATGCTTATTAAGAAGACCATATTTGTATATAAAAGAAAATAATAATACTATCCCAAAAGAGTATACTTATTCAAATTTCATAGATACCCATACGGAATTAGTCAATCTCGGAATTGCTAATAATAAGCTTAAAGCTTTGCAACACGCCTACGCAACGAGTGAGATGGAAATTGATTATGTAATACAAATGATTAAGGCTAGGAAAAAGTGTGAGTTGCAACCTTGGATGGGAAATAAAGCGACATATTTTGATATATTAGATGTTTGGGATTATTTAAAAGGGGGGCAAATAGATGAAAATCTTACAACTGACGATTGAGTTAAAATCTGACATGTGCTGTGGTACAGGTACAGGTGATGGTGTCCAATTTGATACAGTTTCTGCTTATAATGATTATGGATTGCCCTACATTCCAGCTAAACGTCTGAAGGGGTTGCTGCGAGAACAAGCAGAATTTCTGATAGCTTGTGTTCCTGAAAATAAGAATTTTGTTGAAATATTGTTTGGAAAAGGAGAACAGGCTGGTGCTCTTATCGTCAATAACGCAGAGATTAAAAATGTGAGAAATCTAAAAGAGGACTTAGATAAGCTTTTTAAGAGTCAGCCGTCCTTATATAATCCGTCCGCGGTTGCTGAGTATTATACAGTAGCTAGACACGCTACTCAAATGAAAAATGGTGTTGCTAAACCCAAATCTTTACGAACAATTGGAGCCGTACCAAGTGGCACAATATTTGAAGCGGAGTTGTATTTGGCTGATGATTCTTGTGAGGAAGGACTAAAATTTTTGCAAGACTGTGCAAAACTTCTTCGTCACATCGGGCTCAATCGTACAAGAGGCTACGGGGAAGTCGTATGTAGCTTAAAGGGGAAGCAGGAAAATAGTTTGAATCAAAAAACGAATGGTTCAAAAAATAGTCAGGGAAAGCCAGCTATTTGTCGTTATAAAATTACTTTGAAAACAGATGTAGTTTCAGAGAAGGATTATATTACAGGTACGGCTTTACAAGGCTGGTTTGCAGGTAGGATTGGTCAAAATAAAATACAAGAATTACTAACCCAAGTAAAATTTAGCAATGCCTATCCTTGCCTAGATAATACGGTTTTTTACCCAATGCCTTTAAGTTATATCAGTGTGAAGAATAAAGAGGAAATTTATTCTCAAGCAGATGGTTTTAAAAGATGTGAAGGAGAGCAATACGTTAAAAGAACAGGCTATGCTTATTTTGATTATACTGAATGTTCCTACGATCCTTATGATGTTCAAAAGAGTATCAGTTATCATGTTACAACGAAAGGAGAAAATGACCTCTTTACCCTTCCTTTATTAAAGGCTGGACAATCCTTTGCAGGCTTTATTGTTGCCGATCAGAGTATGTTGGACCAACTGAAAGAGATTCTTACCAAATACAATGGGGAAATCCGTCTGGGAGGCTCAGCTAATATTCAGTTTGGAAAATGTGTTTTGACGCTTGTACCTAACAGAAATGTAGAAGGCGACTTGAGTTCTAACACTAGTAAGGATGCTAGCCCATCAGGCGAAGAAACACACGTTTATATTGTCAATCTCTTATCAGATACCATTCTCTGTGATGAATATGGCTTAAATTCTGTCTCGCTAGATGTTCTAAAAAGATCCGTTGAAAAATTGTTTAATATAGATGAGGAACCAATCATTGGTGACATCTATACAGGCACAACAACGACAGGAGGCTATAATGGTAAATGGAAGATGCCACGCCGTCGGTTTAGTGCCTTTTCAATGGGAACACAAATATGTGTTGAATCAAAGATTGAGCCCAAGCGTTCTGAAGGCTTTATGGGTTTGCTTCAAGCAGAAGGCTACGGACAGTACCGTATACAAAAAATTAATCCTGAGTTGTTCATTATAGGATTTAAAAAGTCTGAAAACCAAGAAAAAAATGTAGAAGGTGAAGTTGGATTTGAACTCACTTTAGCTGGTAAAGACTTAAAAGAGCAGATTGACTACAATCATCTCCTTAGAGAGCTAGAAAAGTCAGCCTATGAGATAATAGAAACACAGTCCTCTCTTTTGAAAAAAACGAGTAGTTCGTCACTCATGCGACTCAATGCCGTCTATCAAAACTTAAATAGAGAGGGTGGTGAAGCTACACTTGAAGTTTTAGGCTCTGTTTTTAAAAACAGCAATGATAAAAATAACAACGAACAGAAGATTTGTGAGGCAATTCTTAAAAGGTTTAAAGAGTTTAAAATGGATGACATTGTTGACACAGACAAAAGGGTCAGAGCTTCTCTACACTATTTGCAATATATTCTAACAGCTATCAAGTTCTGGTATAAAAATAATAAGGGGAGGGAGAACTAATATGGGCGATAGTATCTATTTGTTTAAGGGAATCTTGAAAGCTGAAACTCCTTTTATGATTGGTAATGGTGATGATACTTATTCTGATATGGATTTGCTTAGGAATCATAAAAAAGAACCATTTATACCTGGTACGGCTTTAGCAGGAGTTTGTAGAGCCTACTTGGAAAAAGATGATAACTTTAAAGATAAGGTGAAGAACTATTTTGGTGAAGGTAAGAAGGGACATGAATCAACGAAATATAGGCAGAGTCAAGTCATTGTCTACGATGGACAATTAGAGGGAGCTGAGAAACCGCCCACTCGTATTCGTGACTCTGTAAAGTTGGAAAATAAAGTAGTAGTTGATGAAAGTAAGTTTGATTTTGAGATTGTTGAAGCAGGAGCTGCCTTTTCCTTCCGACTAGAATTTAAAGTAGATAAGGAAAAAAGGAATGAAGTAGAGAGTCTTGTAAGAGCATTGATTGCAGGTTTTCATCATGGAGAGATTCGAATCGGTGGAAAAAGTAATCGAGGATATGGCTATTTTAAACTCCTTCCCTCTCTAGATTTAGATACAGCGGGAGTAAAATGCAAATATTTTGATTTGACAGATTTAGGTAAATTAAAAGATTACATCAATTGGGACTGGTCAAAGGCGACATTTACTGAAGAACTATCTCTGAAAGAACTACCACAAGAATCACAAAATAATGCCTTTAAATCTATACCACTTCAGTTGCATAGTTTTCTTTTCATCCGTGATTACGCTCACAATGAGGAGTATGAGGATGGGACTATTGATGCAGTCCCACTTAAAAATAGTAAAGATGAAGTAGTGATTCCAGGTACTACTTGGGCAGGAGTCTTCCGACACCATATGGAGCGAATTTTAAATCAGTTAGATAGAAAAGTAATTGGTAAGATTTTTCCTAAATGTAACATCAATAAAGAATCTTGGCCTAAAGCGCTTATAGAATATTTATTTGGCTATGTTCATGAGGAAAAAAGTGATAAGAATGACGAGCCTCAGGCTTCTAATAATCAGGCTTCACATATTTTTTTTAAAGAGAGTCATTTTGAAAAGGGAAACGTTTCAGAAATCTTAAGAACCCGAACAGCTATAGATCGCTTTACTGGTGGAGCTTCAAAAGGTTTGTTATTTAATAACAAACTAGCATATACTCAGGGGGATAGATCTAGTTGCTGTTTAGAGATCGGCCTATCGCGAGAGTTGAAAGATGAAGAAAAACAGTATGATTTTGTAAAA
The DNA here is from genome assembly GCF_000767835.1 of Streptococcus sinensis. Taxonomy (GTDB): domain Bacteria; phylum Bacillota; class Bacilli; order Lactobacillales; family Streptococcaceae; genus Streptococcus; species Streptococcus sinensis. Next base: position 15,635 of record NZ_JPEN01000103.1, read on the forward strand.
TCCTTACTTGATGTCTGTTTTGAGGATTTACAGGAGGGATATCTAGCTGTTGGTGGTCAAACTGCAGTCGGAGGGGGAATTTTTAGAAAAGGAGAGGTGAAAGATGACGAAGTTTGAAACGATAAAGAGTAAGATAACGCCTTTAACCCAGTTTGATAGCCTATCCCTATCAGGCTATACTTATGCTGTCTATTATTGGAGTGATGGAGTCGAAATAAAGGAATGCTCTTCGGGGAACAAGATCGAAACGAGTAGAACGGGAGCCTATCTTCTAGAGTTGCGTGCTTTTAATAAGAAACAAGAACTCTATCTTATCCGAGTGGAAGCTGGTGAACATGCTTATCAAGGTCGTATCAGACAAGATGAGACGGGGGATGATATTCTTATTTTCGATGAAGAACATAAAATTTGGGGAGATCCAGAGAAAAACAGTAGCGAAAATGGTAGTACCACTTTAAAAGAAGACCGTGGCATTGAAGTTACTCTGCCTATTTCTGTTGACAAAGGAGAGACTGCCTTTATCACTGTACGGAATTATTTCAAGACCGCTGATGGAGACTTACAGTCAGTCGACTGGCGTTTTGTTGCTTTGAGTAAAAAAGAAGCAACTCCTTACCTATCAGAAGTTAAAGGAGAAAATGATGGCTGACAATACATATAAATTTATCAATCCCTATACTTTCTTGCCTATCAAAGATGAAGCTCCTAATCGAACCAATCTTCGAAAAGGCTCCCTATCAGGAAGGATTCACTGTAAACTAAGCATAGAGTCTCCGACTTTTATCCCTAATACCAGTAAGACTTTTGAAGAAAAATTCGACAAGGATACTTTAAAAGGGCAAGATTTCTTTTCTTACCAAGACTTGAGCCAAGAAAGTAAATTTCCTTCAAATGTTCCAGAAGACCCCCGGATTCCAGGGAGCGAAATCCGAGGCATGATTCGCAATGTCTACGAACAATTAACTAATTCGTGTCTATCAGTTATTGATGAAAAAATGCAGGTAATCATTTCTAAGCAACCAGGCTTATGGAATAGAAAAACGAATATCGTAATGCCTTGTGATAGAGCTGAAATCTCTCAAAAAATAATAGAAAGAAAGAAATATAAGAATCTAAAAGCTTGTTGTCGTCCTGAAGCCTCCTATGCTACTGGCTATGTGGTATTTGAAGAGGATTCTCCACGAACGGAGTCAGAATCTTTTTTCTATTTTAAAAAGAATTATCAGGAGTTTAAACAAAATGGTAAGATAATAAATCTATACAGAGCCGGCACTCAGCAAATAGAAGATATACAAAAAGAGAATTCATTCCCATCCTTTTTTGTACAAACGAATGATATTCTAATGTTTGAAAAGGTGTTGGAAGAATACGGAAAGACAAATGAACCAGCACATGTGGAATATAAGGCAGCATACGAAAATATCAATGAGTGCCCATTATTACCTGTATACTATGCTCAAGTTGATAATGCTCTCTATATGTCCCCTGCCTGTATCACGAGTGAAGTTTTTTATCATACTTTTTCCAATATACTCCGAGACAATCATTCTGGACACCAGCCTTGTGATGGAGCTGGCGATCAGTGGTGTCCAGCCTGCTGTCTGTTTGGTAAGATAGGGCAAGATGGAGAAGGACATGCTCTGGCTTCACGTTTGCGTTTTTGTGATAGCGAGCCTATCAGGGAAGCGGAATTTGAAGCCCCTTTGGTTTTACCGATACTTGGGGAACCTCGCTATACTACGACTGAATTTTATTTACAATCCCCTAAAGATAAAGATGTCCTTGTTTGGAATTATGAATACTATATTGAAGTGGAAGCTTCTGATGCAACTGAGGTACGGCAGTTATATACTCCTCGCTTAGCGGGACGTAAGGTTTATTGGCTCGGCCGGGATATACATGCCAAGGATAAAGATAATAAAAACAATTACAAAATGCGAAATAAGGTCCGCTGTTTGACCCAAGGTAAGTGTGAATTTGACATTTTTTTTGAGGATATGACCAAAGAAGAGCTGAAGCTCTTACTCTGGTGCCTGAAGCTTGAACCTGATTGCTTCCATAGGATTGGGCGTGGTAAGCCATTCGGTATGGGGAAGGTTAAGATAATTGTTGAAAGGGTGGACGAAATCACTTATAGCTTAGATGAGAATCATAAATTAAAAAGAAACACTCGCGATATTAAGTCGGATTATGAAAGAATAAGCTACTCCGACAAACAGAAGGATATCATGGAGCATCTTTCTAGCTATATGAAAGTGATTAGTGAAACCGTTGACTATCCAAGACTTGAGGAAAACGGACCAATTTACGAATGGTTCTCTAACAATAAAGGTAAGAACTTAGGAAAAGTCTATATTCGAGAAGTTTTGGCTCCATATCCTGAAACGGGGGTCGTTAGTCGAGATAACTAGCTACAATAAACTGATCTTAGGTAGTCGTGAGCTATCCATGACTGGTTCTTGTTTGAATAAAAAAAGACGAATTGCATCAGCAATCGTCTTTTTCGTTCTCTTGCTAATGCGCTAGCGTTTATTCCTATTATTTTCCCTTCTAGCGAAACCTACTATTTAGCTGGAGCTCTTTCTAGTGTATTTATCACTCCATAATTTCAGCCTTCTTTAAGAAAAAATTCAGTCCCGTTTAAGCAAGCCTCCCTATAATAATCCTAGCATGTGAAAGGATATAAGCTTGTGTGCTCAAGATTTATATTACTTCATCATGTTAAAATCCATGAAAATATGAAATTTAGAAAGAGGAAAACTTTTAAATGGATATGGAAAAAATGATTGTGGTTGAGAAGAGTACTAAGTGGTGGATGACCGTAGTAGCTAGTGCATCCTTAGCTGTCGGAGCGGTCGGTGGCTATGGGATTGCTGCTTTGACTCAAAGAAGTCCGCAGCAAAGCTTGGTGCAGGCTACTATGCCACAGCAAAACAATCAAGAGGGCAAGATGCCAGGTCAAGGTGGACAACCTCCTCAAGGTCAGGGACAGGGAAATGAAAATGGCATGCCGCCTCAGATGGGTGGACAAAACGGTCAAGATGGACAAGGCGGTCCTGGAGGTCAGCACCCTCAAGGAAACGGTCAGCAGGGTGACTCGCAGCAAGAAAATAAATCAAAAAAGAAGCCATCAAATGCTGACGGTACAACAAAAGATGACAAAAGCAGTGAGACAATAGAAAATAATTCGAAAACAACAAATTCTTAAAGTATTTTCAATAAGTCATGATATAATAGAAAAAGATAGGTTAAGATAAGATGAGAAGTGCTTGTCATGTCTCTATTAAACGAAACGACATAAGCTTTTTCTAAAAAGGGAGGAACAGGATGATTAAGATTTTATTAGTAGAGGATGACCTTGGTCTGTCAAACTCAGTATTTGATTTTTTAGATGATTTTGCAGATGTTATGCAGGTCTTTGACGGTGAAGAAGGCTTATACGAGGCAGAAAGTGGCGTGTATGACCTGATTTTGCTGGACTTGATGCTTCCTGAAAAAGATGGCTTCCAGGTACTCAAAGAATTGCGTGAAAAAGGGGTTACCACTCCTGTCCTCATCATGACTGCCAAGGAAAGTATCGATGATAAAGGCCATGGTTTTGAACTTGGTGCAGATGATTACCTGACCAAGCCATTTTACCTGGAAGAGCTTAAAATGCGGATTCAGGCCTTGCTCAAACGGTCTGGCAAGTTTAATGAAAACACCCTGTCCTATGGCGATGTAGCGGTCAATCTTTCGACCAATTCGACCTTGGTAGACGGAAAAGAAGTAGAGCTGCTGGGCAAAGAGTTTGATCTGTTGGTCTACTTCCTTCAGAATCAAAATGTCATTTTGCCTAAGACTCAAATATTTGACCGTTTATGGGGCTTTGACAGCGATACGACGATTTCTGTGGTGGAAGTCTATGTATCCAAGATTCGGAAAAAATTGAAAGGAACGACTTTTGCGAATAATCTACAAACCCTTCGCAGCGTCGGTTACATTTTAAAGAATGCTGAATAAACTCAAACAAACCTTTTATGCGGATGATTTTTCTTATTTCATTCGCTATTTTGGTGTATTCACCCTGATTTTCTCAGCTATGACTTTGATTATTATCCAAGTCATGCGCTCCAGTCTTTATACGACCGTTGATGATAATCTAAAAAGTTTAAGTCAAAGTCCGGCTTCTGTTGCGAGTTTGGCTTATCGGACAACAGGCCAGCAAGAGCAAGATCCGAAGAACCTAGAACATGACCAAGCTCCTGATATCAAGATTGAGGAACCGGGCAGGGCAAATGTCAGTGCCAACACTTTTGCTATTCTTTTGGATGATGATTACCACAATTTGACGGCGCAGAATGGTTTTTTGAACTTTGATTCGGTCAAATTTAACAAGCGTTTCCTTAATCAAATCAAACAAATTCAGCTGACCAATAGTTATGGGCAGGTCGAAAGTTACCGGGCCTATCTGTTTGATATTGACCCAGATGATGAAATTGAACATGTCAAATATGCAGTGGTCATGACTAGTATCAGCCAGCTGGAGCAGACCAGTGAAAAGCATGAGAAGCTGATTGCGATTGTCATGATTAGTTTTTGGGGCATTTCTTTGATTGCTAGTATTTACCTAGCACGGATGAGCGTCAAGCCTCTCTTGGACAGCATGCAAAAGCAGAAGTCCTTTGTTGAAAATGCTAGCCACGAATTGCGGACGCCTCTAGCTGTGCTGCAAAATCGACTGGAATCTCTCTTCCGTAAGCCTGAGGCTACAATTATGGAGTCTAGTGAGAGTATCGCATCCAGTTTAGAGGAAGTGCGAAATATGCGTCTACTCACGACCAACTTACTCAATCTAGCAAGGCGAGATGACGGCATAAAGCCAGAATACGGTGAAGTCACGCCAGACTTCTTCACGACAGCTTTTTCTAACTATGCTATTATCGCGGAGGAAAGTGATAAGGTCTTTCGATTTGAAAATCTAGTGTCAAAATCAATCACGACGGATAAAGTCTTGCTCAAGCAGCTCATGACCATCCTTTTTGATAATGCCATCAAGTACACTGAAGAAGATGGAGAGATTCATTTTATGGCTTTGGCCAGTGACCGAAGTCTGATTTTGCGGATCTCTGATAATGGTCCAGGAATTGCTGGTGATGATAAGAAAAAAGTTTTTGATCGCTTTTATCGGGTGGACAAGGCTCGAACCCGTCAGAAAGGCGGCTTTGGACTGGGACTATCTCTAGCGAAACAAATCGTGGATGCCCTGAAAGGAACTATCACAGTCAAAGACAATAAACCACGCGGCACCATCTTTGAAATCAAAGTGCCTCTAAAGTCGGATATCAGAAAGCGAATCAGCAAAGGCTGAAAAAATTTTCATTTAATTTACAATTTTGACAGATTCTGCGGTATAATAGAGGGAAGAAAATAAAGAGGTGAAGATTATGACAGCAAAAATGCTACACACTTGTTTACGGGTAGAGAATTTGGCGGCTTCTATTGCCTTTTATGAAGAGGCATTCGGTTTCAAGGAACTGCGTCGTAAGGATTTTCCAGAATACGCTTTTACCATTGTTTATCTAGGTTTGGAAGGCGATGACTATGAGCTGGAGCTGACCTATAATTACGATCACGGGCCTTATGTGATTGGTGATGGCTTTGCTCATATCGCACTTAGTACGCCTGATTTGGAAGGATTGCATGCTGAGCATGCTGCCAAGGGTTATGAAGTGACTGAGCCGAAAGGCCTGCCGGGTAATCCGCCAAATTACTACTTTGTCAAAGACCCTGACGGCTACAAGGTTGAAGTGATTCGAGAGAAAAGTCTTTAAAAATAGGTTAAACTTGTATTTTAGCACTTGTAAAATACAAGTTTTTTAACATCAGAATCACTTTGTGATAGACAGCTTAGGGGAAAATAGATGAAAAGACAAGATAAAAGGAAGCATACTCAAAAAAGGAGATTTTTTCTCAGTCTCCTGAATGTGTTTTTCTTAGGGCTCCTGATTTTAGGTGCTGTGCGAATCCATGCGATTTTTCAAGAAAGGGATTTTCAGAAAAAGGTCGCAGAAGTGATTGCAAAGGAAGAAAAAGAGCATGCTGGCAATGCTGAGAAGCAGGCTGGAATGATAGGCAGCCATTATGTGGCAGCTTTTTATCCTCTTATGAATGGCCAGCCTTTTCAAAGCGCTAAAGAGCAAATGTTACAAGATAGTCAGAGCATTACAGATGACAAGAAAGAGGCTGGAAATATGACTGCCTTGACCTTTTACTACACAGAAGAAAGGTCATCCAGTCTGGCAAATACAAAGGAAATTGTTATTCAAAGGAAAGATTACGATATCATAAAGAGAACCATCAAGTCTGAGGATGTAAGAGAAATTGCTTCAACTTATATAAATCAAGAGGGAGCAGTAGTGACCTTGGACAAGCTGTTTCAAAATCCAGAAGCCACAAAGGAAATCTTTATAAATGAGCTGACTAGTCAGTTGACCTTTCGGCAGGTTAATGAAACAGATCAAACGGCAGCTTTGAATGCCCTCCGAGAAATGGATATGAGTCAGTGGAACTTTCATTATGAGGCTGGCTTATTCTCTATTCGTTTGCCCAAAGAAATTCACGGGGTGACGAGCTTGATGGTGCCTCTCTCAAATTTCTACGACCAAATCCATTCTGAATATCTGCAGGGCGATGATTTGGAGGCTTATCATCAATACGAAATCAAACGGCATGAGAAAATGGTGGCTCTGACCTTTGACGATGGCCCAGACAGTAAGACCACCCCTCAGGCCTTGGAAATTCTGAAAAGATACAATGCTAAAGCGACCTTCTTTATGGTGGGACAAAATGTTGCAGCCAATCCAGAGTTGGTCAAACGTGTTCATGAGGAAGGTCATCAACTTGGCATTCATACTTGGAGCCATCCAGTCCTGACCAAGCTGCCTCTGGACCAAGCCAAAAAGGAAATCACAGACACGCAGGAGGCTATTTATCAAGCCGCAGGCATTCGGCCTTTGATTACACGGCCGCCTTATGGAGCGGTTAATGCAGCATTGCAAAACGCAGTAGATCAGTCCTTTATCATGTGGAATGTGGACAGTCTGGATTGGAAAAATCGTAATACCAGCGCTATCATGCAGGAAGTGGCCAAAACCCAGCCAGGTTCCATTATCCTCATGCACGATATTCATCAGACGACCATTGATGCTCTACCAAGTGTTCTTGAGTATCTAAAGAATAATGGTTATACACTAGTGACAGTTGATGAACTGCTGGAAAATCAGCTTCAACCACATCAGATTTACTATAGCAGAAATTAAGAAAAGCATTGGAAATTCAAGATTTCCAATGCTTTTTGCTTTGCTATCATCAGATAATAATATCGATTACTGTAATTCTCACTCAAGGCTGCACATACAGTTCTTGTTTTTTCAGGATAATTTCTCGAACAGAGGCGTATTTTTTGAGAGTTTTTAGTTCTTCCGGGTGGCTGATGAAGGTGATGACATAGCCTTCCTTGCCCATGCGACCTGTTCGGCCAGAACGGTGGGTGTAGGTTTCCAAATCGCGCGGCACTTCGTAATTGACCACGCATTCTAGAGAATCAATATCAATGCCACGGGCAACCAAGTCCGTCGCCAGCAAGAGCGTGATATCGTAATTTTTAAATTTTTCAAGAATAACCTTGCGGAATTTTACATTGACATCGCTGGCCAGGGAGACTGCACTAGCTCCTCGGTATTGAAGCTTTTCTTCGGCGGCGCCCAAATCTGACAGACTATTGAAAAAGACTAATCCACGAAATTCCTCGACATTGGATAGCTTGCGCAAGAGTTCGACCTTGTCACGTTTTTCCACCTGCATATAGAAGTGCTGGATATTGTCCAAAGTCTGGTCGTCAATGCTGATGCGCAAGGTATTTTCGGCGATCTTATCTTGGTCGAACTTAGCCGTAGCACTCATGTAAATCAGCTGGTGGTCACGCGGTGCATAATGCAGAATCTTATCAACAAATGCATACTGGGAATCACTGAGAAGCTGGTCAAATTCGTCTAGGATAATAGTGTCGACATTCATCATCTTGATTTTCTTTAGCTTGATGAGCTCAAAAATCCGCCCCGGTGTACCAATGAGGATTTCCGGACCTTTCTTAAGACGTTCGATTTGCCTTTTCTGGCTATTACCAGAGAGGAAGAGTTGGCTGCTCAAGCCCAAGGGCTCCGCCCAAGATTTACAAACATCAAAAATCTGTCCCGCAAGCTCTGTATTTGGAGCTAAAATCAAAAGCTGCTGCGCTTTTTTAGGCTTCAATTTCAATAAGCTAGGAAAGAGATAGGCCAATGTCTTGCCCGTACCGGTCGGACTGATGCCTAGCACCGTCTGACCCTGAGAAATGGGCTGGAATATTTTTTCTTGGATGGCAGTCAGTTCAGCAAAACAGAGCTGATTTAGCTGTTCCTGCCAGACTGTTGGAAATGTTTCTTTAATCATGGTCAACCTCAAATCTAATGCCAGCATCTTTTCTCATGGCAAACATGCACTCATGAACAGTAGCAGCAGCCTGCAAATAGTCACTGTAAAGCTCTTCTTGGCCACCTTTAAGCACCTGAGCAAAAGCCTGAGCCTCTTCCAGCATTTGGTGGTCTGCTTGGCGGATAGCTAGACTTTCCGTCTCTCCATTGAGCTTTTGGAAAATAGCAGAGCGGATATATTCGATACCGTCTAAGGTCAGGGTGCCTTGGTTTGTGTAGATTTCAGCCGGCAGCTGGCTGTTGATATTTTTTCCAGCCTGAATGCGGACCTGAAAATCAGGATAAATCAGACTGCCTGAACCGTTGAGATCAACACTATTTGGCAGTTGCTGAGCTGTGTAGCAGACGCTTTGTGGAGCGTCAAAAAGCCGGACAGCAGCATAAATCGTATAGACCCCCAGGTCCATCAGAGCACCGCCTGAGAATTTAGCTGAAAAAACATTAGGTTCTTGTCCACTCAACAAGGCTCCCATTTTGGAGGAGTATTTGGCATAGGTGAAGTTGGCTCCCCAGATTTTCTTATCCTTGAGGAAGTCGCGGATGACTGTAAAAGCTGCTTCATGGTAGTTTCTGGCTGCTTCAAAGATATAAACCTGATGTTCAGCTGCCAGCTTGACCAATTCTTGCCATTCTTCAGGTCTTGATACAGCCGGCTTTTCAACAATGACATGTTTTCGAGCCAAAATGGCTACCTTGGCATGGTTGAAGTGGAGGCTATTGGGACTAGCGACGTAGACCACATCTAAGTCAGCTGATAGGAATTCAACCATATCGGTGTAGAGGGCGACATTTTCATAGGCTTCTGCAAAACGCTCCGCTGCACTAAGTGTCCGTGAATAGACAGCTGCTAACTCATACTCACTACTCAGTCGGGCTGCTTTGATAAACTCATGGGAAATAAATCCCGTGCCAATGATACCGAGTCTTAACATGCTTTCTCCTTTTATAATGATTTTCCTAATTTTTCTTGATTCACCCTTTCATTATATCATGAATTGCGGTAAAATAGATAGGATAACAAGTAATGGAGAGAACAATGCAAAACAGACCTATTATTATCGGTGTTACAGGTGGCTCAGGTGGCGGGAAAACCAGTGTTTCTCGAGCGATTCTTTCTAATTTTCCTAATGAAAAGATTGCCATGATTGAACACGATTCCTACTACAAAGATCAGTCCCACCTGACTTTTGAGGAGCGGGTTAAGACCAACTATGACCATCCTTTTGCTTTTGATACAGACCTCATGATTGAGCAAATCAAGGAACTTTTGGCTGGTCGTCCAGTGGACATTCCAACCTATGATTATACGGAGCACACTCGCAGCAGCAAAACCTATCGTCAAGAACCGCAGGATGTCTTCATTGTGGAGGGAATTTTGGTCTTGGAAGATCAACGTTTACGCGATTTGATGGACATCAAGATTTTCGTCGATACTGATGATGATGTACGGATTATCCGCCGGATTAAGCGGGATATGGAAGAGCGCGGCCGCAGTCTGGATAGTGTCATTGAGCAGTATCTTGGTGTCGTTAAGCCCATGTACCATCAGTTTATCGAGCCGACCAAGCGCTATGCGGATGTTATCATTCCAGAAGGCGCTTCTAACAAAGTTGCGATTGATTTGATTACCACCAAGATTGAAAAGATTTTGGAGGAAGCAAGAGAAGGATAGAAAGGAAGTCTGGTGTTACACTGGACTTTTTGGGTCAATGATGAAAAAGTTAGTCAAAAGAGAATTTCATTCGCGATCGAAGTTTTTTGCCTGTCTGCTGACCTTTTGCGCAGGCTTTGTGGATGCCTACACTTTTATGGAGCGTGGGGGTACCTTGGTCGCTGGACAAACAGGGAATGTCGTCTTTTTGTCCGTTGAGCTGATTCACCATAAAACTGGAGAAATTGAAGTGAAACTGGCTACCATGCTGGCTTTCATGCTGGGTATTTTCCTGATAACTGTTTTCCGCCCCATTTTCGAGCAGTCTTTATGGCGGGTAACCAGTATCTCGCCTCTGGTGCTTATCTGTACCTTGGTAGGTTGTATGCCAAATACAGTGCCAAATATGTTTATCGTTCCTCCAATCGCTTTCTGCATGGGAGTTGTTGCGACAGCCTTTGGCGAAGTAGATGGCATTGTCTATAATAATTCTTTTATGACAGGAAATATCAAGAAAACGATGGTAGCTTTTGGAAATTTTGTCCGAACTAGCGAAAAGCCGTATCTGAAAGAAGGTATCTTTTTCGTTGCTTTGTTAGGAAGCTTCATCACCGGAGCTATTATTTCTACTTACCTCATCCAATTTTACGCTTTGCGAACGATTTGGATTGTTGCAGTGATTCTTTTTGCTTTCATGATGTTCAGGCTCACTCAGTATGTGAGAAGGAGTCGCTAAACATTTCACCAGTACGAGTGTTGCTCTGCTGGTTTATTTTATCTTCAATAGTTGAGAATTTTCTATACTGAAAAAATATTCTGAAAATGCTAGGTTATTTGTTGACAGTTCGATTCTACTGTGTTAAAATACTAGCAATAACATTTCAAAAGGAGTCAGTCAAACATGAAGTCAACCCAATATTCAAACTTTGCTTTGTTGTTGCGTTACTCGGGCTAGTGCGAAAGCATTAGTCCTGTTTGGCTTACCAAGCGGGAGTAAATCAACATCTCGCTTGGTTTCAAGCGAGATGTTTTTTGTTTTATACTCTTCGAAAATCTTTGGATAGGATGCACTGCGCTAGGGCGAACTTAAAGTTCCCTTCACAGTTTCATTTCTTAGCGACATTGATTTTCATTGACTATTTCCAGTAGCTATTTTAAACGCTATAGAAAGAGGGATGTTTATGCGCAAAATTGAATTTCTAGATACCAGCCTTCGGGATGGTGAGCAGACACCGGGAGTGAATTTCTCTATTAAGGAAAAGGTAGCCATTGCCAAGCAACTAGAAAAATGGGGAATTTCCGCCATTGAGGCTGGTTTTCCAGCTGCTAGTCCAGATTCATTTGCGGCGGTGCAGGAGATTGCCAAAGTCATTACTAGGGCTTCTGTGACTGGTCTGGCGCGTTCGGTTAAATCTGATATTGATGCCTGCTACGAGGCGCTCAAGGATGCCAAGTATCCACAAGTCCATGTTTTCATTGCGACCAGTCCCATTCACAGAGAGTTCAAGCTGAAAAAGTCTAAGGAAGAGATTTTAGAAGCCATTAAGGAGCATGTTTCCTATGCTCGTTCTAAGTTTGAGATTGTTGAGTTTTCACCCGAGGACGCGACACGAACAGAGCTGGACTTCCTCCTTCAAGTTGTCCAGACAGCAGTTGATGCGGGCGCTAGCTACATCAATATTCCAGATACGGTTGGTTTTACCACTCCGGAAGAGTTTGGCAATATCTTCAAGTATCTGATTGACAATGTCCAAACGGATCGTGAGATTATCTACAGTCCTCACTGTCACGATGATTTGGGAATGGCAGTAGCAAACAGCCTGTCTGCGGTCAAATACGGAGCTAGGCGGGTGGAAGGCACGATCAACGGTATTGGCGAGCGTGCTGGTAATGCTGCGCTGGAAGAAGTAGCAGTTGCTTTAGAAATTCGTCAAGACTATTATCAGGTTGAGTCGGATATCGTCCTTAATGAAACCATCAACACTTCTGAGCTGGTGTCCCGCTTCTCAGGTATTCCAGTGCCTAAAAACAAGGCGGTCGTTGGTGGCAATGCCTTCTCTCATGAGTCCGGTATCCATCAGGATGGTGTTCTTAAGAATCCACTGACCTATGAAATCATCACACCAGAGCTGGTTGGGGTCAAGAGCAATTCACTACCGCTTGGCAAGCTGTCTGGCCGCCATGCCTTTGTCGAAAAACTCAAAGAACTGGCTCTGGACTTTGCGGAATCTGAAATCAATGATCTCTTTGCTAAGTTTAAGGTCTTGGCTGATAAGAAAAATGAAGTCACAGATGCTGATATTCGGGCTCTGATTGCCGGAACGACGGTCGAAAATCCTGAAGGCTTCCACTTTGATGATCTGCAGCTGACGACCAACGACGACCATACCATCACAGCGGATGTGCAGTTGGTTAATGGGGACGGCGAGACGGTCAGCTGTGTGGCGGAAGGTAAAGGAAGCGTCGAAGCCATCTTTAATGCCATCGACCAATTCTTTAACCAATCTGTTCAGCTTTTATCTTATAACATAGAGGCGGTGACGGACGGTATTGACTCTCAGGCTCGCGTCTTGGTAGCTGTTGAAAATACGGATACTGATACAATTTTCAACTCCTCTGGTATTGACTTTGATGTTCTTAAAGCCAGCGCCATTGCCTATATCCATGCCAACACCTTTGTGCAAAAGGAAAATGCTGGTGAAATCGGCCATCAGGTATCCTACCGCGATCTGCCTGCAAATAATTAGAAGGAAGCGACTATGACAAAAGAAATTGTAGCTCTGGCGGGTGACGGTATCGGCCCAGAAATCATGGAAGCCGGTCTCCAAGTTTTGGCTGCTGTTGCGGACAAGTTCGGCTTTGCTTATCATATCACGGAGAAGGCTTTTGGAGGTGCTGGGATTGATGCGGAAGGTCATCCTCTGCCTCAGTCAACGTTGGCAGCAGCCAAGGAGGCGGATGCTATTCTCTTGGCAGCTATCGGCAGCCCCCAGTATGATAATGCACCGGTTCGGCCTGAGCAAGGTTTGCTAGCTCTGCGCAAGGAACTTAAGCTCTATGCCAATATCCGTCCGGTTAAGATTTTCGATGCCCTTAAGCATTTGTCGCCTTTGAAAGCTGAAAGAATTGCTGGTGTGGACTTCGTGGTCGTGCGCGAGTTGACAGGTGGGATTTACTTTGGTGAGCATATTTTGAAGGATAAATCTGCGCGTGATATCAACGACTACAGTTATGAAGAGGTGGAGCGGATTGTCCGTAAGGCCTTTGATATTGCGCGTGGTCGCAGAAAGCGCGTGACCAGTATTGACAAGCAAAATGTGCTAGCGACATCCAAACTCTGGCGCAGAGTAGCGGATGAGGTGGCCAAGGATTATCCAGATGTGACCTTAGAGCACCAATTGGTGGACAGCGCAGCTATGCTCATGATTACCAATCCTGCTAAGTTTGATGTCGTAGTAACGGAAAATCTCTTCGGGGATATTCTCTCAGACGAGTCCAGTGTCTTGTCAGGGACGCTGGGAGTTATGCCATCGGCCAGTCATTCGGCTGCTGGGCCAAGTCTTTATGAGCCCATCCATGGTTCGGCTCCCGATATTGCGGGGCAGGGTATTGCCAATCCTATCAGCATGATCCTTTCTGTAGCTATGATGCTGGGGGATAGCTTTGCGGAGCTTGAAGCTGCAGAAGCGATTGAAGCAGCGGTTGAGAAGACTTTGGGTCAGGGTGTCTTAACCCGAGATCTGGGCGGTCAGGCAGGAACAACTCAAATGACGGAGGCAATTATTAATAACTTATGAAATGGATATTAACGGGTATTTGCCTGCTATGGAACCTTGTCGTTTTCCTGCTTTATGGCTGGGATAAGCGAAAGGCTAAGAAAAATCACTACCGCATTCCAGAGAAAACCTTGCTCTTATCAGCTCTGGCAGCCGGAGGTTTGGGCGCTTTCTTGGGTGGTCGCCTCTTTCATCACAAGACCAGAAAATGGTATTTCTGGTTGGCTTGGATTTGCGGAATGATAGTGGAAATCGGAATTTTATATTACATATGGAGAAGCTAGTATGGCTGGAAAATCGATTTTTGATAAGCTTTGGGACAGGCATGTCATAACAGGCCAAGAAGGCCAGCCCCAGCTTATGTATGTGGATCAGCATTATATTCATGAAGTAACCAGCCCTCAGGCTTTTCAAGGCCTTCGAGATGCAGGGCGCAAGGTCAGACGGCCGGATTTAACCTTTGGAACTTTTGATCACAATGTCCCCACTGTCAATATCTATGACATCCGAGATGCGATTTCTAAGGCTCAGATTGATAAGCTTTCTGACAATGTCAAGGAGTTTGGCATTGAGCACGCAGCTCACGGATCGGAGTTGCAGGGGATTGTCCATATGGTTGGACCCGAAACTGGCAAGACTCAGCCGGGCAAATTTATCGTCTGCGGTGACAGTCACACGGCCACTCACGGAGCTTTTGGAGCTATTGCTTTTGGAATCGGTACTTCGGAGGTGGAGCACGTTTTTGCCACGCAGACCATTTGGCAGGTCAAGCCTAAGAAAATGTTGGTCAAATTTACCGGAGTGCCACCTAAAGGTGTCTATTCCAAGGACTTTATCCTCGCTCTGATTGCCCGCTATGGTGTGGCCGCTGGTGTCGGTCATGTGGTCGAGTATGTTGGTGATGCGATTGACCATCTGACCATGGAAGAGCGCATGACTATCTGCAATATGTCCATTGAGTTTGGCTCCAAGATGGGCATTATGAATCCCGACCAGAAGACTTATGATTACGTTCAAGGGCGGCCGGGCGCTCCCAAGGACTTTGAGGCGGCGGTAGCTGATTGGAAGACTCTAGTCAGTGATCCTGATGCTGTCTATGATAAGATCATTGAGATGGATGTTTCCGAGCTGGCACCTATGGTGACTTGGGGAACCAATCCTTCTATGGGAGTAGAGTTCGGCGCGGCTTTTCCAGAAATCTGTGATATGAACGACGAGCGGGCCTACAATTACATGGATCTCTCCCCAGGTAAGAAAGCAGAAGATATTGACCTAGGTTATATCTTTATCGGATCCTGTACCAATGCCAGACTCAGCGATTTGCAGTTGGCAGCTAAGTTTGTCGCTGGCAAGCATATCGCTCCCAATCTGACAGCTATCGTCGTACCAGGCTCTCGTCCGGTCAAGCGGGCTGCTGAAAAGATGGGGCTGGATAAGATTTTTATGGAAGCGGGCTTTGAGTGGCGCGATCCGGGCTGCTCCATGTGTCTGGGAATGAATCCAGATAAGGTGCCAGACGGAGTCCACTGTGCCTCTACTAGTAATCGGAACTTTGAGGATCGTCAGGGATTTGGCGCTAAGACCCATCTTTGCAGTCCAGCCATGGCAGCAGCGGCAGCTATTGCCGGACACTTCGTAGACGTCCGCCAGCTACCGGAGGTCCAGTAAGGAAGTTTTATGGAAAAATTTACAATCTACACGGGGACAACAGTCCCCCTCATGAACGATAATATCGATACGGACCAAATTTTGCCCAAGCAGTTTCTCAAGTTAATTGATAAAAAAGGCTTTGGCAAGTACCTCATGTACGCTTGGCGCTATCTGGACAATCAGTACACCGAAGATCCTGATTTCGTCTTTAACAGACCAGAGTACCGTAAGGCGACTATTCTGATTACAGGGGACAATTTCGGTGCGGGTTCCTCTCGGGAGCACGCTGCCTGGGCCTTGGCTGACTATGGCTTCAAGGTAGTTATTGCCGGATCTTTCGGGGATATTCACTATAACAACGAGCTTAATAACGGTATGCTGCCTATTGTCCAGCCGCTGGAAGTGCGGCAAGCCTTGGCTAATCTGAAGCCGACGGATGAAGTGACGGTGGATTTAGAACAGCAGAAGATTTTTTCACCAGTGGGAGAATTCTCCTTTGACATTGATGGAGAATGGAAGCACAAGCTTCTCAACGGTCTGGATGACATCGGCATTACCCTGCAATATGAGGATTTGATTACAAAATATGAAAAAAATCGTCCATCTTATTGGCAGTAACCTTATTTTTGCTATATTGAGAAAATTCTGAAAAAGCTTGTATCCGATAAAAATATATGGTAAAATAAATCTTAATTTAATAGAAAAGGAAGAAACTTATGACAAAACACATTCAATGGAACGGACAGCTTTCACAAGAAGGTTATGACATCTTGAAAGGTGATGGCGGCTGTATCGTTTGCCCGACCAAGGTGGGTTACATCATCATGACCAGCGATAAAGCTGGCTTGGAGCGTAAGTTCGAAGCTAAGGCTCGTAACCGTAATAAGCCAGGTGTTGTTCTATGTGGCAGTATGGATGAGCTCCGTGCTTTGGCTCAGCTGAATCCGGAAATTGAAGCTTTTTATCAAAAGCATTGGGATGAAGACATCCTCTTGGGCTGTATCCTTCCATGGAAGCCAGAAGCTTTTGAAAAGCTCAAAGCTTATGGCGACGGTCGGGAAGAGCTGATGACAGATGTTCGTGGCACTAGCTGTTTTGTTATTAAGTTTGGTAAGGCGGGCGAGCAGCTGGCAGCTAAGCTTTGGGAAGAAGGCAAGATGGTCTATGCATCCTCAGCCAACCCATCCGGTAAAGGAAACCGAGGCAAGGTCGAAGGAATTGGCGAGCGTATCGAAAATGCTGTTGACTTAGTCATTGAAGCAGATGACTATGTAGCCTCTATCCAGCCAGATAAGACAATCGAAACTCGCTATGAGCAAGGCGTTATGGTCTCAATGGTTGACAAGGATGGAAAACTGATTCCAGAACAAGGTGGCCAACGTTCCATCTCACCAGCACCAGTAGTCATCCGCAAAGGCTTGGACATAGACAAAATCATGATGCACCTGTCCGATACTTTCAACTCATGGGATTATCGTCAGGGTGAATATTACTAAGATAAAAAGAAGCTCAGTGTGAGAGGGGATTTCCTCTTTACACTGGGCTTTTTAGTTTGGAACTTTAAGTTCAAAATCTTTACCCATTTTAAAATTATTTCTAAATAGAACAAAACCCTTGACAGATGTAATATCCGGTGTTACAATTTATGAAAACGATTCGATATAGAAATAAATTGGAGTAAGGAATGAATCAAGTTAAAGAAGCAAAGAAATTACTGGATGAGGCAGATGCGGTTTTGATAGGGGCTGCTGCTGGATTATCAACCGCTGCAGGTTTAGATTATGCTGGTCAGAGATTTCAGCAACATTTTTCAGACTATATAGAAAAATATGGAATGACTGATATGTATTCTGCTGGATTTTATCCTTTTCAAACTTTGGAAGAAAAGTGGGCATATTGGTCACGACATGTATTATTAAACCGTTATGGCGAAAGTTTGCCTCTATATCAGGATTTATATAATCTTGTAAAAGATAAGGAATATTTTGTCATGACGACGAATGTGGACGGTCAGTTTGAAAAGGCTGGATTTGATCGAGAACGATTGTTTGAAATTCAGGGGAACTATGGTGAGTTTCAATGCTCAGTTCCTTGTCATCAAGAAGTATACTCAAACGAGGAAGCCATCAAGAAAATGGTGAAGGCAAGTCAAAATTTAAAGATTCCAAGTGAGTTGATTCCGTATTGTCCGCGTTGTCAGGCACCCATGAATATGCATTTGCGGATTGATTCAACCTTTGTAGAAACGACGCTCTGGCACCAAGAACAAGAGGCTCTACAAAAATTCGTAGAGCGCTATGAAGATAAGAAATTAGTCTTACTTGAACTTGGAGTTGGCTATAATACGCCTACAATTATCAAATATCCTTTTGAAAGAATGACAATTTACTTTCCAAATGTTAATTTGATTCGTTTGAATATAGAAGACAAACCCAAAAAAGGCATCATCACGATTAATCAAGACATCAAGGAGGTACTGGCAGCATGGAAAGAGTAAAGAAATTGATTCACTATTTGGCACCAGATATCCCTACCCCAGAAAGCAAAGAGGAATGTGATTATCTATTTAAGGCTCTAAGGACAGTTTGGAAGCCACAAGAACTCCCTGCAGATTTTTGGGACTTACAGGATGCTTATCTGAAAGAGCAGGCGGAAAAGAAGGGGCAGACCTTGCTTTTAGAACTGGAAGAGGTAGCGCCTAACCTCTATCTCTGGCAGGGAGATATTACGACCTTGAAGGTTGATGCTATTGTTAATGCGGCTAATCATCAGCTTTTAGGCTGTTTCATTCCTCATCATCGCTGTATTGATAATGCAATCCATTCCCAAGCGGGTCTGCAGTTGCGCTTAGAATGTTATCAATTGATGGAGGAACAGGGGCATTTAGAGCCTACTGGGCAAGCTAAGTTGACAAAGGCTTATAATTTACCTGCTAAATATGTTATCCATACAGTTGGTCCTATTGTTCAAAAGGAACTGAGAAAAAATGACGAGGATTTATTGGTTTCTTCTTATCAGTCATGTTTAAAGTTAGCTGTTGAAAATGGGATTGAAAGTTTAGCTTTCTGCTGCATTAGTACTGGTGAATTTCATTTTCCAAATCAACGGGCTGCAGAGTTAGCAGTGAAGACAGTTCAAGATTTTATGATAAAACATCCTCAAATCAAGATTGTCTTTAATGTATTTAAAGATGAAGATTTAAACATCTATAAAGAGATTATTTCTAAATCGAAATAGTTGACAGATGTAATAAAAATGATTACAATAACTTTATAAAGTTCGATATAGAAGAAAAAGGAGACGAAATGGATAAGATGATAGGGGGCTATCAAGCTCTACAGATTCGTTTATTGAATGGGCGTATCTTTCAAAAACTATTGAGGAAGGAACCAGAAGCTCAATACAGAAGTGAACAAGGGAAAATTTTAACAGTGCTTTGGCAAAAAGAAGATGGTAGAGCAACTGCTACGGATATCGCCCTTGCTTCAGGACTAGCTAACAATACCCTGACCAGCATGATTAAGAAGTTAGAAGACCAAGGCTTGGTTACTGTAAAACCTTGTACTCAAGATAAGAGAAGAAAATTTGTTAGTTTGACCGAATTGGGTTGGGTACAAAAGGAAATTGGAGATCGTGTTAGTAAAGAGTTGGGCGATATTTTCTACCAAGGCTTTTCTGATCAAGAAATCCGAGAATTTGAGGCTTATCAAGAGCGAATTATCTCAAATCTAAAAGCTAAAGAAAATGAAATATAGTAGAAGGGAAAATGCTTATGATTGGTATTACGGGTGTAACAGGGAAATTAGGCTCCTATGTGGCTGATCTTGTCGACAAGAAAGGAATCGCTTCCGTCCATCTAGCACGAAGCCCTGAGCGTGCAAAAGTCTATGCGTCTGCGGAAATCCGTAAGATGGTGTATGCCAATACTCCAGAGGTGGTTGAGGCCTTAAAGGGTATCGATGTCCTGTTGATGGTCTCTGCTCGGGAAAATCCAGAGCGTGTAAAGGAACACAAGAGTTTTTTGGATGCTGCAAAGCTAGCGGGGGTGCAGCATATCGTCTATACCTCCTTTTATGGGGCAGATGAGAAGGCAACTTTTACCTTATCTCGGGATCATGCCCAGACAGAGGCTTATATCAAGGAGTTAGGATTCACCTACACTTTTCTCAGAGATAATTTTTACTTGGACTTATTTATTGATATTGCGCTTGAAAATGGAGAAATTCGTGGTCCGGTCGGCAGTGGCCTTGTGTCAGCTGTTGCCCGTAAGGACACATCTAGGGTTGCAGCGGAGATTCTCTTACATGCTAAGAAATGGGAAAATCAAACCTTGAATCTAACAGGACCAGAGGATCTTTCCATGGAAGAGATCGCGACACTCCTTTCAAGAGCAACCAAACAAATAATCACGTATGTAGATGAATCAGTAGAAGAAGCCTATGAGTCACGGAAAAAATGGCCAGCACAAACTTGGGAGTACGATGCCTGGGTCAGTACCTATACAGCTATAAAAGTTGGGGAACAAGCTGGGGTTTCAACAGATATCGAAAAAGTCCTAGGGTATCCAGCAAGTAGCCTATTGGATATTCTTAGAGACAGAAAACTTATTGAGGAAGAACATGATTGAATATAAAAATGTAGCGCTACGCTATACAGAAAAAGATGTCTTGAGAGATGTCAACTTACAGATTGAGGATGGTGAATTTATGGTTTTAGTGGGTCCTTCTGGTTCCGGTAAGACAACCATGCTCAAGATGATCAACCGCCTTTTGGAACCTACGGATGGCGATATTTACATGGATGGCAAGCGCATTAAGGACTATGATGAGCGTGAGTTGCGCCTTTCTACTGGCTATGTCTTACAAGCTATTGCCCTCTTTCCCAATCTAACAGTGGCAGAAAATATCGCTCTCATTCCTGAAATGAAGGGATGGAGCAAAGCAGATATTCAGCAGAAGACCTATGAATTGCTGGAGCTAGTAGGCTTACCTGCAGAAGACTATGCTCAGCGCATGCCGGGTGAGCTGTCTGGTGGTGAGCAGCAACGGGTGGGCATTGTCCGTGCCATTATCGCCCAACCCAAAATCCTACTGATGGACGAGCCTTTTTCAGCTCTTGATGCTATCTCGCGTAAGCAATTGCAGAGCTTGACCAAGAGTATTCATGACCAATTTGGGATGACGACAATCTTTGTGACCCATGATACGGACGAGGCTTTAAAGTTGGGGAATCGGATTGCTGTTCTGCAGGATGGGAAGATTCGTCAAGTGGCGACACCTGAGGAAATCCTATCTGCACCTGCGACCAGCTTCGTAGCAGATTTATTTGGAGGTGTTCAACATGGCTAATTTGTTTTCTACCTTTCAGGAGCGCTTTGGTGAATGGTTGGCAGCCTTAGGGCAACATCTCCAGCTATCTCTTCTGACCTTACTAGTGGCCATCTTCCTGACCATTCCGCTCGCTATCTATCTTCATAGTCACAAAAAGGCAGCCAATTGGGTGCTGCAAATTGCGGGAATCTTTCAAACCATTCCTTCAATGGCTTTGTTGGGACTCTTTATCCCTCTTATGGGGATTGGTACACTGCCGGCACTGACTGCTCTGGTGATTTACGCTATTTTCCCGATTTTAGAAAATACTGTCACAGCCTTGAATGGGATTGATCCTAGTTTAGAAGAAGCTGGAATTGCCTTTGGGATGACCAAGTGGGAGCGACTCAAGAAGTTTGAACTGCCTCTAGCTATGCCCGTCATCGTATCAGGAGTTCGGACGGCAACGGTAATGATTATCGGAACAGCAACTCTAGCAGCTCTTGTAGGAGCTGGTGGATTAGGTTCTTTTATCCTTCTAGGAATTGACCGTCGCAATGCCAGTCTAATCTTGATTGGAGCAATTTCCTCCGCAGTTTTGGCTATTCTTTTCAACAGTCTCCTTAAATGGATGGAAAAGGCTAAGCTTCGCACAGTATTTACAGCTTTTGCGGTCTTAATCCTCGGCCTCGGTGCTTCTTACACACCGAGTCTAATTCCCAAGCAGGAGAAGGATCATCTGGTTATTGCTGGGAAATTGGGTCCAGAGCCAGAAATTCTTATGAATATGTATAAACTCCTCATCGAGGAAAATACGGATATGACTGTGACAGTAAAACCTAATTTTGGGAAGACCGACTTCCTTTATCAAGCTCTGAAAAAAGGTGATATTGATATCTATCCTGAATTTACCGGTACGATTACTGGAACTCTTTTGCAGCCTACTCCAAAGGTCAGCAATGATGCAGAAGAGGTTTTTGAAGCAGCACGTGATGGAATCAAAAAACAAGACAATCTAATCTTGCTCAATTACATGGCTTATCAAAATACCTATGCGATTGCAGTGCCAAAGACTATCGCTCAAGAATACAATCTTAAAACGATTTCCGACCTCAAGGCGGTTCAGGATAAACTCAAAGCGGGCTTTACCCTAGAATTTAACGACCGTGAAGATGGAAACAAGGGTTTACAATCTCTATATGGTCTTAATCTTAATGTAGCGACCATGGAGCCAGCCCTTCGCTACCAAGCTATCCAGTCGGGTGATATTCAAATCACGGATGCCTATTCGACTGACGCAGAACTTGCGCGTTATGATTTACAAGTTTTAGAAGACGATAAGCACCTTTTCCCTCCTTATCAAGGTGCCCCTCTCATGAAGGCTGAATTGCTAGAAAAACACCCTGAGTTGGAAGATATTCTCAATAAGCTGGCTGGCAAAATTACGGAAAGCCAGATGAGCCAGATGAATTATCAAGTCGGCATTGAGGGTAAAAAAGCGGAAGCTGTCGCGCGTGATTATCTGGTCAAGGAAGGACTTTTAAAAAAATAATAAGTAAAAGAGTTAGACTTGTAAGATCTAGCTTTTTTGCTTACTTGAGGATAGCCAGACTACGGATTGGAGGAGATGAGTTGATCTCTTAGTCAGGAAATCTTCATCTATTTTTGGTATAATCAAGTATCAATGCATGGAGGTGTTTCGATGGCATCTAGTCAAGAATATTTGGATTTTATTCTGAAGCAACTGGAGGGCTTAGGGCAAGAAATTAGCTTTCGCAAGATGATGGGAGAGTATTTGCTCTATTATCGGGGGCGCTTATTCGGCGGGATTTATGACAATCGCCTGATGGTCAAGCCGGTCCAGCCAGCTCTGGATTTTTTTGAAAATCCGATTTATGAGTCTCCTTATCCAGGCGCAAAACCAATGCTTCACATAAAAGAAGTAGAAGATGCTGCCTTTCTCTGTAATCTGATTGAAGCAGCCTACCCTGCATTACCAACAGCTAAAAAGAAAAAATAGTCTTTCCTTTACAATAGATATTCTAAAAAATTGCCGTTTGAATAGACATTTTTAAAATTTTCCTTTATAATGGACTTAAAGGAGGTTTGGTATGCTTTATATTGCTCTTATTGGAGATTTAATTGAATCCAAACAGCTAAAAAATCGTAAGCAAGCCCAGAAGGACCTGCAGGACATGATGGCGGTGCTAAATCAGGATTATCAGGATTATCTGGTGTCACCTTTCACGGTAACGACAGGAGATGAGTTTCAGGCTTTGTTGCGCCTTAATCCTGAAGTCATGCGACTCATTGATCAGATTGCATTAGGATTTCCCCACCCGATTCGCTTTGGACTTGGTCTGGGTGAGATTGTGACCGAGATCAATCGCGAGCAGAGTATTGGTGCCGACGGTCCGGCCTACTGGAGGGCACGCGCAGCTATTAACGCAGTCCATGAGAAAAATGATTATGGCAGCAGTCGTTTGGCGGTATCCTTGGGCGATGACGAGCTCAGTCAGGCGGTAAATACAGTGCTGGCGGCTGCGTCCTTTATCCAGAGTAAGTGGAATAGCAGTCAGAGAGAAGTTTTGGAGCAGATGCTCATGGAATATGTCTATGATGAAAATTTTTCTCACGGGGAAATAGCAGAGCTGCTGCAGATTAGTCCCAGTGCGCTTAGTAAGCGACTCAAGTCGTCTGGCCTGAAGATCTATCTGAGAAATCGCCGTTTAGCTATGAGAATGATTTTACAGGCCGCAAAGGAGGCTGAACAATGACAAATTTTATGGGATTTTCAGAATTTTTCATGCAGAATCCGATTCTTGTATTGATTTTGCTGGCTCATGTACTAGCTGATTTTCAGCTTCAAAGTCAGAAAATGGCCGACCTCAAAAGCCGGCGGATGAATTTCTTAATTCTCCATTTGGGAATTGTTCTCTTGCCCTTGTTGCTCTTGGGGCTCATCTTACCTAATTATCTGCTATATTTCACCTTGGTCTGGCTCAGCCATGTACTTATCGACTTTTTGAAATACAGATTAAATTTTTTGATCGTCCCTCGCCATGCGCAAAAGTTTGCCTTTATAGTGGATCAGGTCTTGCATCTGATAAGCATTTTTGCTCTTTATTTTCTCTTAGGGCAGCAGCAAATTTCGTCTCCTCGCTGGCTGTCTGAACACTATCTCATGTTGCAGGCTTTCTTTTTCTTTACCCTCACTGGTAAGCCAGTCAATATTCTCTTTAAACTCTTCTTCAGCAAGTATCAGGCAGGGGAAGACAGTGGAGAGACTATTGCGGGGGCTGGTGCCATGATTGGGATATTAGAGCGCTTGATTATGGGACTTTCTCTTATTTTCGGGCAGTTTACTGCCATTGGGTTAGTTTTTACGGCTAAGTCTATTGCCCGCTATAATAAGATTTCAGAAAGCCAGTCCTTTGCAGAATACTATCTGATTGGCTCACTCTTTAGCATGATCAGCGTTTTACTGACTTATGGCTTGCTTTATTGGTAATAAAAAAGGAAGACTGGGATATGATGCTCAGTCTTTACTTTAATTCTTATTTTCTATAAAGAAAGGAGAAGGCACATGGCCAAAAACTTAGAAGATATGTCGTTAGAAGAATTATGGCAGTTGTTCCCAATTTTCTTAGAGGAGCACAATAAGGACTGGTCAGCTTGGTATGTGGAGGAAAGCAGAAGAATACAAAGCTTTTTGCCACCAAATCAGTTATTTAAAATGCATCATATCGGTTCCACATCTATTGAGGGGATATGGGCTAAGTCGATCATTGATATTCTTTTAGAAATTCCTCGAAGTGAAGATATGGAGAGCATTGAGAGAGAATTGCTGGAGCAAGGCTACCTACTTATGTCAGAGTCAGAAGGCCGCATGTCTTTTAACAAGGGCTATACACTTCAAGGCTTTGCTGAGCGCGTTTTCCACTTGCATCTGCGCTACTATGGAGACCATGATGAACTTTATTTCCGAGACTATCTGCAAGACCATCCAGCTGTCGCCAAAGACTATGAGCAGTTGAAATTAATCTTATGGAAAAAGTATGAGCACAATCGGGATGCTTATACGGCAGCTAAAACGGATTTCATTAGACAGTACACTCAAAAGGCCAAAAAGCTTTATGAGGGAAGATATGAAAGAAGCCATGATTTTTAGTGTAATTTCTTGGTTTATGCTGACGCTTACTTACTTTTTCGTTAATCAATTCAGCGAACTAAGAGACCGTTAGGTTTGATTGGCTGAGCGATGATAAAATCTGGGATTGTTGCTTCTTACTGGGGCAGCAGATCTGTGCATACTTGACAATCCCCTGAGCAGTAAGTTTTTCAATCCATCAGTGTAGAGAAAGGAGCAGAGAGAAATTTGAGAAAAATTGACAACTTGACAAAGGATAAACTTGGAAGAAGACGAGAAAACATTGAAAGTTAAGCAGTCTTTTTATATAATAATAGTTATATAAAAATTATAGCGAGGTTTTTTATGCAAAAAGAAGATTGATTAGATTATTTTGAAGCTATCAATGGCCGTTCAGCGACTGAAGAAGAAATTGCCCAAGCTCTAGCAGCAGGGGAATTTCAGGTGTCATCTGAATCAGTTCAAACTCCCGAATTTACAGTATCTCAGACGAATCCGACAGTTGAAGCTGAACAGGGGCAGCCTCAAGTAAGTGCTTCCGCTCCGGCATCAGAGCCAGTAGTCTCACAAACTGCTGCTGAGCAACCTTTTAGCTCGCCAGCATTTAACCAAGCAATGCCTAAGCAAGAAGCGCAGTATGCTGAGCAGATTTACGTTAACCCTCAGCAAGTTCAGCAGCCGTTTGCTCAGCCTCAAAGCCATCCACAGCAGTACCATAACCAGCCCAACCCAGTCCAACAGCAGTTTAATGGTCAGGGGCAACAGTTTGGTCAACAACAATATAATCAGCAAGCCTATCAACAGCAGCAAGCATTTCAAAATGGAAATCAAGAGCCGTTTGGTCAGCAAGCCCAATATGCTCAGTTGCAGCAAAATCAGTTTTCACAAACAATGAAAGCTTTTTGGGCTTGGTTGCTTTCAGCTTGGAAATCACCGACTTCTGAAGTGGAAACAAAATCCAGCAATGGCTACATAGCCTTGGGATTGCTGAGTTTTCTCAGCGGAACCTCGCTCTATCTTTCTATTTTCCGTACAGCTAGCTATGTATACTCAGCTGTACCCTTTCATCTAGCTGGCAGTGCGTCGTTTGATTTCAAGCATTTCTTCTTGTCCGTTTTATCAGCAGCTTTTTCTATTTTCTCCATTATCCTAGGCGGTTTTGTCGTGAAGCGCTTGATTTACAGAGATGATAGCTTTACCTTTAACAAGGCTTTTGACTGGTATGGACGTCTTTATGCAATTGTTTTACCAATCATCACACTAGCGGTATTGATGAATCTTTTAGAAGCGCTGGCTTTGGGTATCTTGCTGAACGCTGCTGCTATTCTTTTAGTAGGTATCGGCGCCACCTTTGCTCTCATTTTCTCTAAGAACAATTCTAATTTAGATCCATTCTACAAATACCTGCTAGCTATTGTGGTAAATGGAGTGATTGTCTTTATCTGTGGCTTAATTTCTATGGTAATGCTTAGCGGACTATAAAAGAGACTAAACAAGGGAGAATATAATGGCAACAAAAGAAAAATGGGTGGAACTTTTTGAAGGGGTTATTGGTCGCAAACCTAGCCCTGAGGAATTTATGGCTGCTAAAGCGGTAGACTTTGATTTGAAAAGCATTCAATCCATTGCTGGCCGCTCACAGAAAAGTAGTGAACAGCCAACAAATAGTGAAATAACTCCAGAAGACATTCCTGGCAAGGAGAAAGTTGATGAACAGGCAGCATTTGAGCCAGCTCAGGAGTCTACTCTCAAGCAGACTTCTGAGCAGGTAGTTGCCCCTCAGGAAATCTGGCTGACAGCCTTTCAAGAGGCTTTTAAGCGACAGCCTAGTCCAGAAGAGTTTCAGATGGCTCAAAGTCAAGGTTTCTCGTCAATTCCAATTCATTCAAAATTGACTGAAAAAAATAATCCAAGCCAGCTGGATATTAAAAAGGACAAAAAGCAGATTTTTAAGAAAAAAGTGGTCTTATCCGGCTTGGGCCTACTAATCTTGATTTCCCTTATAGGATCCTTCTTCTACCTTAGTTCGGTTACTGGAGTTAAAGCGGTGACGGATAAATTTGCCATGGCAATTAAGAATAAGAATTATGACCAAGTAGCTAGTCTGCTCTCCACAGATAGTGATAGATGGACTCGGGCGGAAGCCAAGAACCTTATCTCCTATCTGAACCGGAAAGATATTAATATTGAGACTGAGTTGAGCAATATTGAAAAATCCAATGGCGAGTCTAGTTTCACTGATGAAAATGACAATCAAATCCTCGGTGTTGCTAAAACAAGCAAAAAGTTCGGAATCTTTCAAGAGTATCGAATGTTTGCCTATCCGGTCAAGGTCCGTATCACGACGAATCTTGATGGGGCGACTATCAAACCCGGCGATAAAGAAACAATTAACTTGAAAAAGGATACGCAGATTGAAATAGGTGATTTCCATTTTACCGAGCAGGACTTTCTTCTCAAAGGAAAAACGGAGATTGGCAATGTTGAAACCAAGATAAAGCTAGATTTGGACAAGGCTAAGGACAATCAGCTGGATCTCAGCCTCAAATCTGAAAAGAAACAGCTCAATATCACTATGCCGAAGGAAACTTCAACAGCGACAGGATATAAGATTATCGTCAATGGCAAGGAAGCTGGCGACAGTCTATCTCCTGAAGTTCAGGTTATCCCTGATCAGGAATTAGAAGTTTATGCTAATTTTTCTATGAATGATGTCAGCTTTACTACAAATAAGGAAAAAGTAGTGGCAAAAGATGATAGAATTGAAGTTGTTCTTACAGTATCTAACGATGTTGTAAAACGTATCAAGGAAGTGGAAGCAAGTCAAAAAGCTAAAGAAGAGGAAAAACGGAAACAGGAAGAGAAAAAAGCTCAGATTTCTATTTTTCTTAGTGATTATCGGAGCGCAGTATTCGACTCAGTTTCCAGTCGCTCTAACTATTTCTCTAAATATTATGATACCTCTAGTGCTGCCTATAAAGAAATGGTTAACTGGACTACCGGTGGTGGAGTCCAGAAGGCGAAGATCGATTACTACAAGCCGGGAGCTCTTGAAATTCGAGAAGTCAGAGAAGAAAAGGGTTCCTATATTGTCACGACCTATGAAGATTTTACAGTGTATTATATCGATAACACACCAAACAGCGTCAATCGTAAGAACAAGGTTTACTACCTCAAGCCAGTAGGAAATAGCTTTGTTATTTATGATATACAAGTATCAGAGGAGTAGAAGATGATGAGCAAATATGCAAAATTAATGTTACTTAGTTTAACGATACTAACTCTAGGAGCTTGTTCTTCTCATAAAAAAACTGAAGACAGCGGTGAAACTAGTAAAGAGCTCTCTACTAAAGTGAGTGAGTCTTCTAATGAATCTCAAATTAGCTCTAATAGCACAGATAAATCAGGAGAGACTGAGGCAGAAAAGACTCATTCTGGTCAGATTAAGTCCATAGATAAAGGTGTTTCTTACAATGGAAGTTACTATAGTATAAAAGGGAAGTATGATGAAATTGTTATTGTTAATAAACATTATCCTTTGTCTCCCAACTATAATCCTGGGGAAGATGCCACAGCAAAATCAGAATTATTGAAATTAATTGCTGCCATGCAGGCTCAGGGCTACGCCATCAGTGATCAGTACAGTGGTTTTCGTAGTTATGAGACACAAGTCGGTCTCTATCAAAGCTATGTCAATCAAGATGGTCAAGCAGCGGCAGACCGATATTCAGCAAGACCTGGTTACAGTGAGCACCAGTCAGGCTTGGCCTTTGATTTGATTGATAGCAGTGGAAATCTAGTGCAAGAAGCTAGAGCAAGCCAGTGGCTCTTGGATAATGCTCATAAATATGGCTTTGTTGTGCGTTATCCAGTTGGGAAGGAATCTTCTACAGGGTATATGCCAGAAAGTTGGCATTTGCGCTATGTTGGGAAAGAAGCCAAGGAAATAGCGGAGTCTGGCCTATCCTTAGAAGAGTATTACGGCTTTACAGGTGGAAATTACGTAGATTAAAAACGTCGGGTGCTTCAGCGAACTGATTCCACACTTGATTATCTATAAGAAAAAGAGGCTTAGAACCGTTTGTAAAGGTTCTAAGCTTTTTGGCTCTTTGTCCAACCATAGCGGGTGGCAGTGAGGGAAATCAGTCTTAGCTAGCAAAAATCAAACCGCAAAAAAAAAGCCAATCCCGATTTCTCGGAAATGGCTTTGTATCAACATTCTTTGTAATGACAATACGGTTCTTATTTGAGACCGTATTTTTTGTTGAAACGATCCACACGTCCATCTGCTTGAGTGAACTTTTGACGTCCAGTGTAGAATGGGTGTGAGTCTGAAGAAATTTCGACACGGATCAATGGGTAAGTTTCGCCTTCGAATTCAACAGTTTCGTTAGAACGCTTAGTTGAACCGCTAAGGAACTTGTAGCCAGTAGTAGTGTCCATGAATACAACTGGGCGGTATTCTGGGTGAATGTCTTTTCTCATTTTTAAAAAATCCTTTCTGCCATGGTCTCTTTGCGAGCCATAGATTCGTTACTTTGATAGTTTATCAAATTATGCTCCATTTGACAAGCCTTTTGGATGATTTTCTTACTTTTTTGCAGTTTCCTTTAATTTTTGGTAAATCAATTCTACTTCGTCTTTTGAAAAGGCCTTGGCGCCGCTGGCAAGTGGGTGGCCACCGCCATGGTGTTGCTTAGCAATATCATTGATTGGGGTGAACTTACTGCGCATGCGGACACGGTAATGTCCATCCGATTGCTCGACAAAGATTGCCCACATCCGGACATCTTCGATGCGTCCAGGTGCAGCTACGATAGCTGAGGTATCTGCATCCGTCAGGTGATTGTCTTGTAGAAGTTGCTGTGATAGGATAATCCGCGCAGCACCATTTTCATCGATTTCCAGATTATCATAAACATAGCCTTGTAGTTTAGCAACTCGATAAGTGATGGAATCCATTTTACGAGAGAGCTCTGAAAAATTAAAGGGATATTGACGGAGTTTTGCAGCTACTTCAAATGTACGAGAACTGGTAGCTGGATAAAGGAATCGTCCTGTGTCACCGATAATTCCAGCATAGAGGAGCTTGGCTATGTAGTCATTTACCTCTAAGCGGTTTTCAAAGGCGAAAAGAGCGATAATCTCGCTGGCGCTGCTGGAAGCTGTATCGACCAGACGAAGATCTCCGTAAGCATCATCGTTGGGGTGATGGTCAATTTTAATCAAGAAGTCCCCCTTATTGTAGCGTTGATCATCAATACGGGGCGTGTTAGCCGTATCACAAACGATTACAAGGGCCTGTTCATAGTCAGCATCTGTCACTTGGTCCATCTTGGCCAGCCAGGTAAGGGTTGGCTCGTCGTAACCAGCTACTTTGATAGATTTTTCTGGGAAGTTGAGCTGGAGGAGTTTTTGCAGGCCGACCTGACTGCCAATAGCGTCTGGATCGGGTCTAACATGACGATGGATGACGATTTTATCGTATTCCTTGATTTTTTTCAAAATTTTGTTGTAGGTATTCATAGCTAACCTCGTAGACTTTCTCTATTTATTATAGCATAAGAGTTTTTATTTTTAAAATAAAAAAGATGTGTTATAATGAATGAAGATTATAATTTGGAGGAAACTATGACCTTAGCGAAAATTGTATTTGCCAGCATGACTGGAAACACCGAAGAAATTGCCGATATTGTGGCGGATAAGCTAAGAGAACTGGATGTAGAAGTTGAAGTGGATGAGTGTACCACTGTCGATGCAGAAGATTTCTTGGAAGCAGATATTACGATTGTAGCGACCTATACTTATGGAGATGGCGAGCTGCCTGATGAGATGATGGACTTCTATGAAGACTTGTCTGGACTAGATTTGTCTGGTAAGGTCTATGGAGTAGTTGGTTCTGGAGATACTTTCTATGATGAATTCTGTAAAGCTGTAGATGATTTTGACGCAGTTTTTGCTGGGACAGGTGCTGAAAAAGGTGCGGAAAGTGTCAAAGTGGACCTATCAGCTGAGGACGAAGACATTGAGCGTCTGGAAGTTTTTGCGGAAGAGTTGGTTAATAAAGTTTAAAATGATAAATACATGAAACGGCTAGGGCCGTTTTTGTTTTGCACAACTCTTATTTTCTGACAATTCTCATGATTAGGAGTATAATATAGGTAAGCGCTATCCATAGTACAAAGGAGGACCCTCTATGAAAGAACGCGACTATGCCTTTGGCTTTCATGATGATGTTAAGCCGCTCTTTTCAACTGGTAAAGGTCTGACCGAAGAAGTGGTTCGAGAAATCTCAGAAATCAAGAATGAACCTCAGTGGATGCTGGACTATCGTCTGCACTCCTTGGAACTCTTTCATAAGTTACCTATGCCCGACTTTGGCCCTGATTTGTCAGGGATTCGCTTTGATGACATTATCTATTATCAAAAGCTAAGCGGAGATCGGGCTCGCAGCTGGGATGAAGTGCCAGATGAGATTAAGAAAACCTTTGAACGTTTAGGTATTCCTCAGGCTGAAAGGGAGTTCCTATCTGGTGCAGTGGCCCAGTATGAGTCGGAAGTGGTTTACCACAATATGAAGGAGGAGTTTGCCAAACAAGGCATTATCTTCACTGATACGGACACAGCTGTTCAGGAATATCCAGACTTGGTCAAGCAATATTTCGGGACAGTAGTTTCAAATGCAGAACATAAGTTTGCTGCTTTAAATGGAGCTGTTTGGTCGGGCGGCACCTTTATCTATGTGCCCAAGAATGTTCAGTGCCAAATTCCTGTTCAGACCTATTTTCGTATCAATAGTGAAAATGCTGGCCAGTTTGAGCGCTCCTTGATGATTATCGAGGAGGGATCATCTATCCAGTATATCGAGGGTTGCACAGCACCGACTTATACGACCAACAGTCTGCATGCTGCGACAGTCGAAATCATTGTCAAAAAGGACGCTTTTTTCCGTTATACGACCATTCAAAACTGGTCGGACAATGTCTATAATCTCGTAACGGAGCGGGGCATTGTCGAAGAAGGCGGCACCTTGGAGTGGATTGATGGTAACTTAGGCAGTAAGGTCAATATGAAATATCCTTGCAGTATTCTCAATGGTCGAAATGCAAGGACTTCTGTCCTTTCCATGTCTTTTGCAAACTACGGTCAGCATTTGGATGCGGGCTGCAAGGTCTTTCACAATGCTCCTAAGACATCCAGTACCTTGATTTCCAAATCGGTGGCCAAGGATGGCGGTAAGACGGACTATCGTGGTCAAGTTCGATTTGGCAAGAATAGTGCTGGCTCCAAGTCCCACATCGAGTGTGATACCATTCTCATGGACGGCGAGTCCAGCTCTGACACCATTCCTTTTAATGAAATCCATAATTCCAATGTTACTTTAGAACACGAAGCCAAAGTCTCCAAAGTGTCGGAAGATCAGCTTTATTACCTGATGAGTCGAGGTATCAGTGAAGAAGAAGCCACGGCTATGATTATCAACGGATTTATGGAACCCATTACCAAAGAACTTCCAATGGAATACGCCGTTGAACTCAACCAACTCATCAACATGAGTATGGAAGGCTCAGTTGGCTAAAACAGTCCGGGGGACTGTTTTAGGTTGCGGATAAGCACTCGGTTAGGCGAGTTCCCTTTAATAAGGTTCGGGGAACCTTTTTAATCTGTAGATAGGGACTCGCCTTTGCGAGTTCCCCTTAATCTAAGGTCCGGGGGACTGTTTTAGGTTGTAGATAAAAACTCGTTTTGTGAGTTTTCTTTAATTAAGGTCCGGGGTATCTTGAAATCTGCGGATAAGTAGCGAGGCTAGTCGCTTTACTTCTTAGCAAATCTGAGAGACTGTTTTAGATTTCAGATAGGAGGCAAAATCAAGTGAGATAATAGGAATTTTCAATTATTTGACCTTGCTGTTTATTTGGAGTAATGCTAGAACATTTTCCTAATTTTTGATATGATAGATAGAACACAAGGAGGAAGCTGATGAATTTAGAAGAAATTAGACAGGAAATTGACCGAGTGGACGATGCCCTAGTTGCCTTGCTGGAAAAGCGCATGAATTTAGTTAGACAAGTAGTGGATTTTAAAAAATCAACTGGAAAGGCTGTTTTGGATAATAAGCGCGAAGAAGTGATTATTTCTAGGGTTGCGGATAAAGTGGAAAATAAGGACTATCAAGCAGCTATCGTTGCGACCTTTTCAGATATTCTGAAACATTCTCGTACCTTTCAGAAGCAGCAAATCAGATGAAAGAAATAAAAAACTCTCTGGCTATTTTCTTGGCAGCCATGCTAGGCGGTTGGCTTCGATATCAGGCTTCTTTATTGATTACATTTACAGGGCATTTTCCACTGGCCACGCTTTTAGTCAACTATTTAGGAACCTTCCTACTAATCTATTTGATTAAAGGTTATTTAACAAGCAAGCGGGTTACCAAACGTTTGCTCCTAGCTTTGTCGACAGGATTTTGTGGCGGCTTGACAACTTTTTCAGGTCTTCTATTAGATTCGCTCAAATTGCTGGATTTAGGCCGTTATCCGGAATTATTCGTGTATTTATCCTTGAGTATTGGCGGCAGCCTTTGCATTGCTTTATGGGCTGGAAGGAAGGTGACCGCATGATTTGGTTTTTGCTCGTTGCTTGCGGTCTAGGAGCTCTTGTCCGTTACTTTTTTTCTAAGGTCAATAGCAGAGCTGCTTTGCCAGTAGGCACCTTGATGGCTAATGTATTGGGAGCTTTTTTGATTGGGTATTTTTATAATCACATCCAAGATAAGCAACTATATACCATTTTGGCAACAGGTTTCTGTGGCGGTTTAACAACTCTTTCCACCTTTAATGCTGAATTAACAGAGCTATTTTCAGATAAGAAGAAATTTTCCCTCTATCTGATGCTGACCTACCTTTTAGGATTTTTAGCGATTCTTTTAGGAATTTTCATCTAAAATTCTTTACATTTTTTAAAATTTTGATATAATATACTTTGTGCCTAATGGAAGCACAAAAAAACGGCTAATCCGCTGCGGTCCAGAACCTTAAGATTAGTAAGATAGGAGTAGAAAAATGAATCCATTAATCCAAAGCTTGACTGAAGGTCAACTTCGTACTGATATCCCTGCATTCCGTCCTGGTGACACTGTCCGCGTTCACGCGAAAGTTGTCGAAGGAACTCGCGAACGTATCCAGATCTTTGAAGGTGTGGTTATCTCTCGTAAAGGTGCTGGCATCTCAGAAAACTACACAGTTCGTAAGATTTCTAACGGTGTAGGTGTTGAACGTACTTTCCCAATCCACACACCACGTGTTGATAAGATTGAAGTCGTTCGTTACGGTAAAGTTCGTCGTGCTAAATTGTACTACCTTCGTGCATTGCAAGGTAAGGCAGCGCGTATCAAAGAAATCCGTCGCTAATTTTAGAAATGACTCTGTCACTTGGCAGAGTTTTTCTCTAGTCCCCTTAGTTCAATGGATATAACAACTCCCTCCTAAGGAGTAGTTGCTGGTTCGATTCCGGCAGGGGACATTGAATCATGACAAAAACCCTTGTGAATCAAGGGTTTTTAGTGTCTACGCCCAAAATCTGCCCCAAAAGTTTCAAAAATTTTTCTCACTCGATTATGATTTTTTCTTTTTGTTGTTCTAACTGATGGATGTAGACTTCTAAAAGCTCAAAACAGGTTGACATATCGAAAACTAGATAGATGATGAAACCGAGCTGTATACAGTTGGTCACGGAACCCTTAATGCCTCACTTTTTGCGAAATAATTGAAGAGGAGCGTGGACAAGTGGGTGTTCATCAAATCAGTCTAGAGCAGCTACAACAAGCTCATTTTCTTCTGGTGTTAGTGCAAGTCTTCAGTCGAAAGGAGTCAGATGGCCTGCCGCCATTACTGAGTCATGAGCCTAGTATCACTCTTCCTAGCGGCAGATATGGAGATATAGAAGAATGAGAAATGAGTGCTACAGCAAATACTGTAGCGTTTTTTAGTAAAAAGTAACAAAAATCCTCATTAATCTATTGAATTTTTGAATTTTTAAGTTTACAATGATATTAATATAATGTTTAATGAGGTGGAGTTATGAACGGAAAAATTTTAGGATTAGATATCGGTGTGGCTTCCGTCGGTGTCGGAATCTTAGACAAAAAAACTGGTGAAATTATTCATGCTAGTTCACGGATTTTCCCAGCGGCTACTGCTGACAGCAATGTAGAGAGACGAGGTTTTCGCCAAGGACGGAGACTAGGACGCAGAAAAAAGCATCGAAAAGTTCGCCTAGCTGACTTGTTTAGTGATACGGGTCTTATAACAGATTTTTCAAAAGTATCCATCAATTTAAATCCATATGAACTGCGCATTAAGGGATTAAATGAGAAATTAACTAATGAAGAATTATTCATTGCTTTGAAAAATATTGTCAAAAGGAGAGGGATTAGTTATCTTGACGATGCTAATGAAGATGGTGAGTCTTCTTCCTCAGAGTATGGCAAGGCTGTTGAAGAAAATAGAAAGCTGCTCGCAGATAAAACACCGGGACAGATTCAGCTGGAACGTTTTGAGAAATACGGACAGGTTCGAGGTGATTTTACTATTGAAGAAAATGGGGAAAAACACCGTCTGCTTAATGTGTTTTCTACCTCAGCTTATAAAAAAGAAGCAGAGCGAATCTTGACAAAGCAGCAAGACTATAATCAAGATATCACTGATGAATTTATTCAGGCATATTTAACGATTTTAACTGGAAAACGTAAGTATTACCATGGACCAGGGAATGAAAAGTCTCGTACGGATTATGGACGCTTCAGAACAGATGGAACAACTTTGGATAATATTTTTGGTATTTTGATTGGGAAATGTACCTTTTATCCAGAGGAATACAGAGCTGCTAAAGCTTCTTACACGGCACAGGAATTTAATTTACTCAATGATTTGAACAATCTGACTGTTCCAACAGAAACTAAGAAGCTTAGTGAGGAGCAGAAGAGACAAATTATTGAGTATGCAAAAGGAGCTAAAACTTTAGGTGCTGCTACTTTGTTGAAGTATATAGCAAAATTGGTCGACGGATCTGTAGAGGACATAAAGGGATATCGGATTGATAAAAGTGAAAAACCAGAAATGCATACTTTTGATATTTATCGAAAAATGCAAACATTGGAAACGGTCGATGTTGAGAAACTATCTAGAGAAGTTTTAGATGAGTTGGCTCATATCCTCACACTCAATACGGAACGTGAAGGAATCGAAGAAGCGATTAAAGTATCATTTATCAAAAGAGAATTTGAGCAAGATCAGATTGCTGAATTAGTTTCATTTAGAAAGTCTAATAGTTCCTTGTTTGGAAAAGGCTGGCATAATTTTTCAATCAAATTGATGACGGAATTGATTCCAGAGCTGTATGAAACATCTGAAGAGCAAATGACAATCCTTACACGATTGGGAAAACAAAAAACAAAGGCAAGATCTAAACGAACCAAGTATATTGATGAGAAGGAATTGACCGACGAAATTTATAATCCAGTAGTTGCTAAATCAGTCAGACAAGCAATTAAAATCATTAATCTTGCTACAAAGAAATATGGTGTCTTTGATAATATCGTTATTGAAATGGCGCGTGAAAATAATGAAGAGGATGCAAAGAAAGACTATGTGAAGCGTCAAAAAGCCAATGAAGATGAGAAAAATGCTGCAATGGAAAAAGCAGCTCATCAATATAATGGAAAAAAAGAACTACCAGATAATGTCTTTCACGGGCATAAGGAATTGGCGACAAAGATTCGACTCTGGCATCAGCAGGGAGAAAAATGTTTATATACTGGAAAAAATATTCCAATCAGCGATTTAATTCACAATCAATATAAATATGAGATTGATCATATTTTGCCACTATCTCTTTCATTTGATGATAGTTTAGCAAATAAGGTACTAGTTTTAGCAACAGCCAATCAAGAGAAAGGACAGCGCACACCATTCCAAGCTCTGGATAGTATGGATGATGCATGGTCTTATCGAGAATTTAAAGCTTATGTGAGAGGAGCCAGGGCACTCAGTAATAAAAAGAAAGATTACTTGCTGAATGAGGAAGACATTAACAAAATTGAAGTTAAACAAAAATTTATTGAGCGTAATCTAGTTGATACTCGCTATTCTTCTCGAGTAGTTTTAAATGCTCTTCAGGATTTTTATAAATTAAATGATTTTGATACCAAGATTTCAGTGGTGCGTGGACAATTTACTTCTCAACTTAGAAGAAAGTGGCGGATTGACAAATCGCGTGAAACTTATCACCATCATGCAGTCGATGCATTAATTATCGCGGCTTCCAGCCAATTAAGACTTTGGAAAAAGCAGGGTAATCCTCTAATTTCGTACAAGGAAAACCAATTTGTGGATTCTGAAACAGGGGAGATTATTTCATTGACTGACGATGAGTACAAAGAATTGGTATTTAGAGCTCCTTATGATCATTTTGTTGATACGGTAAGCAGTAAAAAATTCGAAGATCGTATTTTATTTTCCTATCAAGTGGATTCAAAATATAATCGTAAGATTTCTGATGCAACAATTTATTCCACAAGAAAAGCAAAGTTGGGTAAAGATAAGTCGGAGGAAACCTATGTATTGGGTAAGATTAAGGACATATATACTCAAACGGGCTATGACGCTTTCATAAAGCTTTATAAAAAGGATAAAAGTAAATTCCTGATGTACCATAAGGATCCAATAACCTTTGAAAAAGTCATTGAGGAGATTTTAAAAACTTATCCTGATAAGGAGATAAATGAAAAAGGAAAAGAAGTTGCTTGCAATCCCTTTGAGAAATATAGACAGGAAAATGGTCCTCTTCGAAAATATAGTAAAAAAGGAAAAGGTCCGGAAATCAAGAGTCTGAAATACTATGATAACAAATTAGGAAATCATATAGATATTACCCCAGATAATAGTGAGAATCAGGTTATATTACAATCTTTAAAACCCTGGCGTACGGATGTCTATTTTAATCATAAGACGAAAATATATGAATTGATGGGATTAAAATATTCAGATTTATCTTTTGAAAAAGGAAGTGGAAAATATAGAATATCTTTAGATAAGTATAATGTTATTAAAAAGAAAGAAGGTGTACACAAGGAATCAGAATTTAAATTTACACTCTATAAGAATGATTTGATTTTAATAAAAGATTTAGAAAAGAGCGAACAACAATTATTCCGTTATAATTCAAGAAACGATACATCGAAACACTATGTTGAATTGAAACCCTATGATAAAGCTAAATTTGAGGGGAATCAGCCTCTAATGGCCTTATTTGGGAATGTTGCTAAAGGAGGACAGTGCTTGAAAGGTTTAAACAAAGCGAATATCTCCATCTACAAAGTTCAAACAGATGTTTTAGGGAATAAACGTTTTATCAAAAAAGAGGGTGATGCTCCAAAACTCGAATTTTAAAATAATCTTTAAAAAGAGTTGCAAATAGCTCTGCAATATATTATAATAGCAATTGTAAGGGACGCCTTACACAGTTACTTAAATCTTGCAGAAGCTACAAAGATAAGGCTTCATGCCGAAATCAACACCCTGTCTCTTGGCGGGGTGTTTTCGTGTTGTAAAGGGGAAATTGATGACTTGGAGAATTGTACATGTATGTCAAAGTGAAAAAATGAGGTTAAAACTAGATAATCTCTTAATCAAGAAAATGGGAGAAGAATATACCATTCCTTTGAGTGATATTTCTATCATAGTGGCGGAAGGAGGAGATACAGTTGTAACGCTTCGTTTACTGAGTGCTCTAAGTAAATACAATATAGCTTTAGTCGTTTGTGACAACGAGCATCTGCCAACCGGTATCTATCATTCTCAAAATGGGCATTTCAGAGCTTATAAGAGATTACAAGAACAATTGCTTTGGACGCAGGAGCAAAAAGACAAGCTCTGGCAAATTGTTACTTATTTCAAGATTAACAACCAGCAGGATGT
Organism: Streptococcus sinensis; assembly: GCF_000767835.1. Taxonomy (GTDB): domain Bacteria; phylum Bacillota; class Bacilli; order Lactobacillales; family Streptococcaceae; genus Streptococcus; species Streptococcus sinensis. The sequence continues at coordinate 54,657 of NZ_JPEN01000103.1, forward strand.
ACTAGCTATGTTTGAGAAGGATTTAGATTGTATTCAATTATTAGCTGACTATAAAGATCATATTGAGCTAGGTGATAAAACTAATCGAGAAGGACATGCAGCTAAAGTTTATTTTAATGAATTATTTGGTAAAAAATTTGTGCGCGTAACTCAGCAGGAAGCTGATGTTATCAATGCAGGTTTAAATTATGGTTATGCGATTATGAGAGCTCAAATGGCAAGGATTGTAGCTGGTTATGGATTGAATCCCTTGATTGGAATCTTTCATAAAAACGAATACAATCAATTTAACCTGGTAGACGATCTGATGGAACCTTTCAGGCAGATTATTGATGTATGGGTTTATCATCATTTAAGAGAAGAAGACTATTTGAAATATGAATTCCGATTAGCTTTAACGGATTTATTAAATGCAAAGATTCGTTATGGCAAGGAAAATTGCACTGTGACTGGAGCGATGGATAAATATGTGAAGGGATTTATCAAATGTATTGCGGATAAAGATACAACAAAATTTTACTGTCCAATCGTCTCAAGTTTGGAATGGAGTAAATAAGATGAGGTATGAAGCAATGAGATTGATTTGTTTTTTTGATCTTCCTATGGAAACTAATCAGGAAAAGCGAACCTACCGTAATTTTCGTAAAGAATTGATTGCAAATGGTTTTGAAATGCTCCAGTTTTCTGTATATTATCGAACTTGCCCTAATCGTAGTTTTGCTAGCAAATTCTACAAGAAATTAAAACAAAGTAATTTACCTAGTGGAAATGTTCGGTTGCTGGCTGTGACGGAAAAACAGTTTTCTGAAATGGTTCTAATCATTGGTGGCAAAACTAAACAAGAAGAAGTAGTCAGTGATAATAAGTTGGTAGTCATATGAAACTATATTTTAAGCACCCTTATAAGGAAAATCTATCCATTAATTTTGGAAAATTTACGCAGGTTGTTGGTGAAGACCAACAGTTGAAGTATTATATTTGGCAATTATTAGTCTGGTATTTTGGTGGTAAAAAATACAACATAGAGGACTTAACACTCTTTGAACAGAGCGAGCCAGAAATTTGTACAGAAGAGATGATCATAAAAAGAAGTGAGTATAAGATTGTTTCGATTTCAAATATTCAGGATTTGATTGAGCAGATGGATTACAAAAAGGGAACAGTTGCATTTGATTTTTTAAAGTCCAAACTGGATAACCTAGAAGTGATAGAACAAATTGATTTTATCAATGATAAACTAGATCAAATATCGACTATAGTAAATAAGCAACTCAATTTTCAAATTGGCGATATTGATTATCATACTGAAAGTGTCTATCTGAATGTAGAACAACTGATTTTAAAATATTTTCTTCCATATTTTGGAATGGGAGATAAAAATATTTCCTTTGAATTTGTCGAAAATGAAACCAAGTTTTTAATATTCTTGGCAATGTTGCAAGAGACACTTTTAAAAACTAATCAGAAAATAATTTTGCTTTTAAGAAGTATGGATGATTATCTGACTTATCAATCTTTTGTGAAGTGTTGTGAGCACCTCCAAATGATGACAGAAAAATTTCCTAATATTTATGTAATCTCTTTTCCTTCAAATGAAGGCTACCTTTATATCAACAGAGAAAATATGGAATTTGTCAATATTATTTCTGGTTTTATAGAGCATTACTATGAATTTCGGTTTATGTATGAAAGTTTTGTACAGCGTTATCCATCCAACGAGATTCCCAATGAAGAAGAATTTTTAATTTCCTTGCAAAAAATTTCTCCTTATTTGTTTAGCTCTGATGTGGAACATATGAGCCTTTCGATTTATGATATGGTTACTTTAAAAATTATGAATAACTTATACCAATATGATAAAATTATTGATTTTAAAGTGCAGATGGCCAATCCATTGTTAATGAGCTTTTTAAAAAGTTAGACTTGACAAGCTTTTTGGGAGAATCTATAATCAGTATGTGAGTACAAAAAGCAAAATTTTTTAATTTGAGGTTTTTGTACTCTCAAGATTTAAGTAACTGTACAACAAAATGGTGTTTATTTATATCACCCAATATGTTTTTGTACTCTCAAGATTTAAGTAACTGTACAACATGGTAAAAAATCCACTAATTAACTCAGTGTTTTTGTACTCTCAAGATTTAAGTAACTGTACAACCTAGATAAAGCTGAACCAATTAAACAAATGTTTTTGTACTCTCAAGATTTAAGTAACTGTACAACCTAATTGATTTGATAGGTAGTCCTGACTCTGTTTTTGTACTCTCAAGATTTAAGTAACTGTACAACAAAAAAATGATGATTAGAAAGAGAGTTATAGTTTTTGTACTCTCAAGATTTAAGTAACTGTACAACCTTATAATCTTTCTACTATTGTCGTAACTCGTTTTTGTACTCTCAAGATTTAAGTAACTGTACAACATACCGATAGTCTTTATTTAAAAGAAGAAGGTTTTTGTACTCTCAAGATTTAAGTAACTGTACAACAATTGGCTAGAGAAACAAGCGGGAGGAGTTGTTTTTGTACTCTCAAGATTTAAGTAACTGTACAACTTTAGCTTCTTTAGATATTTTTGAAACTTTGTTTTTGTACTCTCAAGATTTAAGTAACTGTACAACTTGGTGGCAATGGGGCTATCAAGCTTTTGTAGTTTTTGTACTCTCAAGATTTAAGTAACTGTACAACTAACTAATATCAAACATTTAAATAATACAAGTTTTTGTACTCTCAAGATTTAAGTAACTGTACAACTACAGTTTGGAATCCAAAACGCCCGTGTATGTTTTTGTACTCTCAAGATTTAAGTAACTGTACAACGGAAAACAAGCCAACAATTTTTGTAATTCAGTTTTTGTACTCTCAAGATTTAAGTAACTGTACAACCCTTTCCTTTACAATTCCTGCAGAATCTATAGTTTTTGTACTCTCAAGATTTAAGTAACTGTACAACTCCAAGGAAGGCTATAACTTTTCGGTCAAGTTTTTGTACTCTCAAGATTTAAGTAACTGTACAACATATAATATAATTAAAGATAACAAAGGAGGTTTTTGTACTCTCAAGATTTAAGTAACTGTACAACAATAATTTTGAATATATTAATGATAACTTAGTTTTTGTACTCTCAAGATTTAAGTAACTGTACAACTTCAACGTCAATAAATGATAGTAAATCTAAAGTTTTTGTACTCTCAAGATTTAAGTAACTGTACAACTTAAATATGATAATTATAATGTTGAAACTAGTTTTTGTACTCTCAAGATTTAAGTAACTGTACAACTTAAATATGATAATTATAATGTTGAAACTAGTTTTTGTACTCTCAAGATTTAAGTAACTGTACAACGTTTAGCCCTTTTTCTTTGTTTGTTCATTTGTTTTTGTACTCTCAAGATTTAAGTAACTGTACAACTAATTTTGCCGCCGAAGCGGGAATCAAAGCGTTTTTGTACTCTCAAGATTTAAGTAACTGTACAACAGAAGAAAGCTAAACGGGCTTGGTACTGGTCTCATAAAATGGCTTTTTGTCTTGCTAACTTTATGACTGGGAACAAGCAATGTTGTAGATGGTTCTGGAAGAATTCGAAAGTGAAGATTAGAAGGAAAAGTAATCATGGAAAATGTAAACCAAATCTCCCAATGTCAGACTCTTTGGGCTAGAAATAAGTATCTAGTGCTCAGTCATTCCAGCAAGATCTATCTTGAAATCCGCCAATATCTGAAAAGAGACTTGGTGGAAGCAACACATGTACAAGACTTGATTGTTCAGGCGGTAGCCCTGCCTGAAAACCGCGGTCAGGTCTGCAACGCCTTTCAGCATGTTTGGGGCTATTTTAAGAGAAAAGCTAGCTCAGCTGAAAAAGAAGAATTTATGCTACTTTTAGAGCGATACCAAGCAGGTCAGGTGGAGCAGGAGGCTTTGGTAGAAGCTGTAAAAGGTTTGCTTCGAAAGTACCCCAATTCTTACCTGCAGCAGTCGACGTTGATATTTGGTGATTAGGCGTGAGGCTCGGCTATCGAAGATGACTAGCGTTAATTCTCTAGAAGAAGCAATAGATTCTACATCTCCAGTCCAATAGGGCTGGGGAATTTTTGATTTCTAAATAAAAAATGCTATATGATTGACAAACGAAACAGACAAATGTAGAAAATGGAGAAAGCGATATGACTATTTCAAAAAAAGCCTTTACTGGAATCTTATCATTAACAGTCGCAGTTCTATTGACTGCTTGTTCAGGCAATACTAATCAGGGAGGAAATACCACTTCAACCCAGTCTGAGCAAAACAAGACTTCGCAGTCATCAACTAGCTCTTCGACAGGATCTTCCTCTAGTCAGACTTCTTCATCCAATGAAGGTCAGACTAGTAATCTAGACGGAAGCTATCAGGCAAGCGACTATGATGGTGACCAATATGTCCTAGAAATTAATGGTAAGACTGGTACTTGGACGGAAACCGAGGTAGATGGCAGTAAGGAAATTAAGCAGGTACAAGTAGATACAGCTAATCAAAGATTGATTGTCGGTGACGATGTTAAAAGCTATCGTCAAAATGGCAATCAGCTGATTGTGGATGAACTGGATGATGATCCAGATACTCTGACCTTTAGCAAGCAATAAGCCGATTTTCAATCTGCTCTGGATAAGAGAAGGAGCGGGTCAGATAGCGGTCGAAACCTAGAGAAAAGAAACAAGGCAAGCTTCGGTAGATGAACTGAAGTCCGTGCTTGTTTCTTTTTATTTTACGATTTTCTTTCACGGAATGTTTCTGACTTAGTGAATGAGTGATTTTCGCCTGAATCTAGTCACTATTAGTCTCATATGTTTTTCTAGCTTGCTTCTTTATGATATAATGGTCTTAAATATCTCAAAGGAGGACAGCTTTGTTTTTAGCTTTTAAAGAGATTGTCTACAGTCGCGGACGTTACCGTATGGTTGTTGCTGTGGTCTTTCTCATTACCTATATGGTTTTCTTTTTATCCAGTCTTTCTGTCGGCTTGGCTAGACTCAATCGCTTGGCTTTGGACCAATGGCAGGCTGAGTCGATCGTCTTGTCGGAGTACGCCAATAAGAATCTGGTAGCTTCGACTCTCAAGGAAGAGGAGTATAATAGCCTGCTTCAGGGGGACTCAATCGCTGCTTTGGGACAAACGTCAGCAGTGGCCAATTATGAAGATGGGACGGATAAACTCAACGCTCAAATTTTTGGTCTCTCTTGGAATAGTTTTCTAGCGCCTGACATTATTGAGGGACGTCCTGCTGAGACTGCTTATGAAGTTATTGCGGATAAGCGCCTGCAGCAAAAGGGTGTAAAACTAGGCGACCAGCTTCAGCTCAATGGCAGTGAGCGTCTTTATCAGGTTGTTGGTTTCACAGAGGATAACAGCTTCTTAACTCAGCCAGTTCTCTTCATGACGTTGGAAGATTTCAGGGAATTAAAGTACGGCTCTAGTCAGGTTAAGAATATCAGCGCACTTGTGGTCAAAGATAGTCAAAAAATTGAAGAAACTGGGCTTAGTCAGCTCTCTATGAGTGATTTTATAGAAAATATCCCTGGTTATCAGCCTCAGGTTCTGACTTTTTCCTTTATGATTGGGGCCATGGTTCTGATTACCTTTTTAGTATTGGGGATTTTCATGTACATCATCACCATTCAGAAGACTCAACTTTACGGTATTATGCGTGCCCAAGGGATTGCTAGTGGAAAGATTATTGCTTCTATTTTCTGGCAGATTTTCATCCTGTCCACTCTGGGAATCAGCTTAGCTGTCTTGGCTCTTTTGGGAACCCAGCTAGTCTTGCCGGCTTCTATTCCTTTTTACAGTGACTGGCGAGCTTATGCTGGATTGATTGTCCTGATTGTTTTCATGTCACTGGCTGGCGGGCTCTTGTCCATTCACCGAGTTCTGACAATTGACCCTATCACAGCGATCGGAGGTGAGTAAATGGCGATTATAGAACTAAAAGGGGTTACAAAAGAATATGGTCAAGGGCATACGCTGGTCCAAGCCCTGAAGCCAACTGATTTCCAACTAGAAGCAGGGCAGTTTGTAGCTATTATTGGACCGTCAGGATCGGGAAAAACAACCTTTCTGACCTTGCTGGGCCACTTGCAAACTCCATCAAATGGACAGATTTTGCTGCATGGAAAAGATACCTCTAAGCTCAAGGAAAAGGAGCGGGCTTCCCTGCGTTTCAATGATTTTGGCTTTATTTTGCAGGCCTCCAATCTCATTCCTTTTCTGAAAATCGAAGACCAGTTTCAGCTGATTGACCGCTTATCTAAAAAGGAAAGAACAAATCTGGACAGTCTGATTGAGCTACTAGATCTAAAAGACACGCTTAAGCAGTATCCCAAAGAATTGTCCGGCGGAGAACGGCAGAGAGCTGCTATCGCCAGAGCGCTTTACAATAGCCCAGATATTATCTTGGCTGATGAGCCGACAGCTAGTCTGGATACAGAGCGGGCTAAGTGCGTGGTCCATCTACTCAAAGAAGTAACACAGAAATTCAATAAGAGCGTGGTCATGATTACCCATGATACCCGCCTACTGGACGAGGTTGACAAGGTCTATGAAATGCAAGACGGAGTGCTGACTCAAGTCCGATGAAGATGTGCCCAAACAGAAAAATAGTTTGGGACAAGGAGAGTACCACGATTCATGATCAGGCGAATTCTCAGCTAGATTGAATAGACAAACAAACACGGTTCTATTTTTCAAGAACCGTGCTTCTTTTTCTTCGCTTTTTCGTAATTTTCAGGATTTATTTTTGTGGTGCGGGCTTTGTTGAGGAAGGCCTCCTTCCAGCTACGTTTTTGGATGGTATCTCTGACTTGCTCATTCTTTCGACTTTCTAGATATTCGCCTAGATTCTTTGCTTTGATAAATTCTGTGATGCCCATATCATTTCCCTAAACAAAACTGGCTGAAGAGCTGGGTGATGAGTTCGTCTGGTGCGGCATCACCTGTGATTTCTCCGAGGATTTCCCAGGTGCGAGTCAAATCGACTTGGAGAAGATCCACTGGCATGCCCAATTCCAGACCCTCGTTGACGGCTTGTAGGCTTTCGACGGCTTTTTCGATGAGGGAAATGTGCCGAGCATTGGACAAGTAGGTAGCATCTTGCTCGACGATACCGGCATTTTCAAAGAAGAGTTGATTGATTCGCTCCTCGATCTTATCGATATTTTGATTGTGGAGGACGGAAATCTTGATAGCATCAGCAGGCAGTTGCTCCAGCTCAATCTTTTCTTCGAGGTCAGTTTTGTTAAGTAGGACAATACGATTGCTGTCTTTACTGATTTCAAGCAACTGGCGGTCTTGCTCGGTCAGGGGCTCACTAGCATTGAGAACTAGGAGGACTAGATCAGCTTCCTGCAGTGCTTTTCTAGAGCGTTCAACACCAATCTGCTCTACCAGATCATCTGTCTCGCGAATACCTGCCGTATCAATAAGCTTGAGCGGTACGCCGTTGATATTGACATACTCCTCAATCACATCACGAGTCGTTCCCTCGATGTCGGTTACAATAGCTTTGTCCTCTTGAAGTAGATTATTGAGCAGGCTGGATTTACCGACATTTGGCCGACCGATGATAGCTGTAGAAATGCCTTCGCGGAGAATTTTTCCTCGGCGGGCAGTTTTGAGAAGGCTGCTCAGCAATGCTTCGAACTCAGCTGTTTTTTCTCTCATGAGTTGGGTCGTCATCTCTTCCACATCGTCGTACTCAGGATAGTCGATATTGACCTCAACCTGTGCCAATGTGTTGAGGATTTCCTGACGGGTGCTGTTGATCAGATCAGAGAGAGAGCCGTCCAGTTGCTTGACAGCGTTATTCATGGCTTTATCAGTCTTGGCTCGGATGATGTCCATGACTGCCTCAGCCTGAGTCAGGTCCATGCGTCCATTGAGAAAGGCCCGTTTGGTGAATTCCCCTGGCTCTGCCATTCTAGCTCCTTCTCGGATGGCGAGTTGCAGGATTTCATTGGTGACCGCAATTCCGCCGTGGGTGTTGATTTCGATGATATCCTCACGGGTGAAAGTCTTGGGAGAGCGCATAGCGCCGACCATAACCTCGTCTAGGATTTCCTGTTTTTCTGGATCAACGATATGGCCGTAGTTGAGCGTGTGGCTGGCAACTTTGCTTAGATCTTTGCCTTTAAAGATTTTTTGGGCAATAGCAAAGCTGTCCGTTCCACTTAGTCTGACGATGCCGATAGCTCCTTCTCCAAGAGGCGTCGAAATCGCAGCAATGGTATCAAATTCTCTGGTTATCATCTTTTATTCCCTGCATTTTCTATAAATAGTGAATCAATTATTCTAATTGTAACGCAAAAAAGGAGTGGGAGCAAGATTTTAGGTCATTTTAATGAAAAGTATGAATGGTAAAGCATGAACTACCTTAAAAAGGCTGAAAACACTTTCATATTCCGAAGAATCATGATATAATTAAAATAGTTGATTTTGGGAGGTGCTATGGAAACTCTAAAAAAACTAGCAGGCATCAAGGCTGCTGAATTTGTTGAAAATGGGATGGTGGTCGGTCTGGGAACAGGTTCGACTACCTATTATTTTGTTGAAGAAATTGGTCGTCGCATCAAAGAAGAGGGGCTGCGGATTACTGCAGTCACGACTTCTAGCGTGACCACTAAGCAAGCAGAAGGCTTGGGCATTCCGCTGAAATCCATTGATGAAGTGGATCAGGTTGATGTGACCGTTGATGGAGCTGATGAAGTGGATTCTCAGTTTAACGGGATCAAAGGCGGTGGCGGAGCCCTGCTGATGGAGAAAGTTGTTGCGACACCTACCAAGGACTACATCTGGGTGGTTGATGAAAGCAAGCTGGTTCAAAAACTAGGTGCCTTCAAGCTTCCGGTTGAAGTAGTGCAATATGGTGCGGAGCAAGTTTTCCGTCGCTTTGCTGAGGCAGGCTACAAGCCGAGTTTCCGTGAAAAAAATGGCCAACGTTTTATAACGGATATGCAGAATTTCATTATCGATTTGGATTTGGGGGTGATCGAAAATCCAATCGAATTTGGTCGAGAATTAGACCACATCGTGGGCGTTGTTGAGCATGGACTTTTCAATCAAATGGTCAACAAGGTCATCGTCGCAGGACAAAGTGGCGTAAAGGTTTTAGAAACAGACAACTAGAAAAGAGGTTTATATGTCAAAATTTAATCGTATTCACTTGGTAGTCATGGACTCAGTTGGTATTGGGGCAGCACCAGATGCTAACAATTTTGTTAATGCAGGGGTGCCAGATGGAGCTTCCGATACTCTGGGACATATTTCCAAAGCAGTCGGCCTAGATGTGCCAAATATGGCTAAGCTAGGCTTGGGCAATATCGAGCGTGAGCAAGCCTTGAAAACTGTACCAGCTGAGGAAAATCCAAGTGGTTACTATACTAAATTAGAAGAAGTTTCTTTAGGTAAAGACACAATGACAGGCCACTGGGAAATCATGGGTCTGAACATTACTGAGCCTTTTGATACTTTCTGGAATGGCTTCCCAGAGGAAATCTTGACTAAGATTGAAGAATTTTCTGGGCGCAAAGTTATTCGTGAGGCGAACAAACCTTATTCTGGCACGGCAGTTATTGATGACTACGGTCCTCGTCAGATGGAAACAGGCGAGTTGATTATCTACACTTCAGCTGATCCGGTGCTTCAGATTGCAGCTCATGAGGAGATTATTCCTTTGGACGAGCTCTATCGTATCTGTGAATACGCTCGCTCTATCACTTTGGATCGGCCAGCGCTTCTAGGCCGCATCATTGCTCGCCCTTATGTAGGTGAGCCAGGCAACTTCACTCGTACAGCCAATCGTCATGACTATGCAGTTTCTCCGTTTGAACCAACTGTTTTGGACAAGCTTAATGAAGCAGGCATTGATACCTATTCTGTAGGTAAAATTAATGACATCTTCAATGGCGCTGGTATCAACCATGATATGGGCCACAACAAGTCCAACAATCATGGAGTGGACAATCTGGTCAAGGCCATCCAGTCTGAGGATTTCAAGTATGGTTTCTCATTTACCAACTTAGTGGACTTCGATGCTCTTTATGGCCACCGTCGCGATCCGCATGGCTATCGTGATTGTCTGCAGGAGTTTGACGCTCGCTTACCAGAAATCATTGAAAACATGCGTGAGGATGACTTGCTCATGATTACCGCTGACCATGGAAATGATCCGACTTACGCCGGAACTGACCACACTCGTGAGTACATTCCGCTCTTGGTCTTTGGTAAATCCCTCAAGGGGAATGGTCACTTGCCTGTCGGACATTTTGCGGACATTTCAGCAACCGTTGCGGACAACTTCGGTGTCGACAAGGCTATGATTGGTGAAAGCTTCTTGGACAAATTGGTATAAGCACTATAAGAGAGTGAGGAAATTAGTTTATGACAACATTATCTGAAAAAATCAAAGCAACAGCAGCCTTTTTAAAAGAAAAAGGTATGACAGAGCCTGAATTCGGCTTGATCTTGGGATCTGGTTTGGGAGAGTTGGCTTCTGAAATTGAAAATGCCGTTAGTCTTGACTATGCAGATATTCCAAACTGGGGTCGTTCAACTGTCGTTGGCCACGCTGGTAAATTAGTCTATGGAGATTTGGCAGGTCGTAAGGTCTTGGCACTGCAAGGCCGTTTCCACTTCTATGAAGGAAATCCTTTAGAAGTCGTTACTTTTCCAGTGCGTGTGATGAAGGCTCTCGGTGCGACAGGTGTTATCGTTACCAATGCTGCCGGTGGTATCGGCTATGGTCCTGGTACGCTTATGGCGATCACTGACCACATCAATATGACTGGTCAAAACCCATTGATTGGTGAAAACTTGGATGAATTTGGTCCACGTTTCCCTGATATGTCTAAATCTTATACTCCAGAATACCGTGAAATCGCGCATAAAGTCGCTGACAAGCTTGGCATCAAGTTGGAAGACGGTGTTTACCTCGGTGCTACAGGTCCAACATATGAAACACCTGCTGAAATCCGTGCTTACAAGACGATGGGTGCAGATGCTGTTGGTATGTCTACTGTTCCAGAAGTCATCGTGGCTGCCCACTCAGGCTTGAAAGTTCTCGGAATTTCATGCATTACCAATCATGCTGCCGGTTTCCAAGAAGAACTCAATCATGAGGAAGTGGTTGAAGTAACAGAGCGTGTCAAAGGTGATTTCAAACGACTACTTAAAGCGATTCTTGCTGAATTGTAAGAAAATAAAACATCATAGAGAGGGGAGAGCCTGAGTTTCAAACGAACTCGGGCTAACCTTTCTATGACATTTGGTAAATATTTAAACTAAGGAAAGGTAGAGCGAGGTGTTCAGATGTGAACACGAGTGGAAAACTATCTTTCAAATAAACACAGAAAGGAAGGGCGTCTGAGTTTGAATTGAACTCGGGCTAGTCTTTCTATGGAATATTAAAATTAAGAAAGAAAGGAATTGAACCCACCCTAAAAGCGGTGGGAAAAAGATAGATGGTCTTGCGAGCATCGCTCACTGCGACCATCTCCTATTTTCCCTTTGCTTTTGACGGGTTTGGTATCTTAACTATGTCTATCCATATTGCTGCTAAACAAGGTGAGATTGCTGATAAAATTCTCTTGCCAGGCGATCCGCTGCGGGCTAAATTTATTGCGGAGAATTTCCTAGAAGATGCAGTCTGCTTCAATGAAGTTCGGAACATGTTCGGCTATACCGGGACATATAAGGGTCAGCGGGTTTCTGTCATGGGAACAGGGATGGGAATGCCATCGATTTCCATCTATGCACGTGAGCTGATTGTGGACTACGGAGTGAAAAAGCTAATTCGTGTGGGAACGGCTGGTTCGCTCAATGCAGATGTTCACGTTCGTGAATTGGTTCTGGCTCAAGCGGCTGCGACCAACTCAAACATTATCCGCAATGACTGGCCTCAGTATGATTTTCCGCAGATTGCTAGCTTTGACTTGCTGGACAAGGCTTATCATATCGCTAAAGATCTAGGCATGACGACCCATGTCGGAAATGTTTTGTCATCAGACGTCTTCTATTCCAACTATTTTGAAAAAAATATCGAGCTGGGTAAATGGGGTGTGAAAGCGGTCGAAATGGAAGCTGCGGCACTTTACTATCTGGCTGCCCAGCACCAAGTAGATGCTCTGGCTATCATGACTATTTCTGATAGCTTGGTCAATCCTGACGAAGACACGACAGCAGAGGAACGGCAAAATACCTTCACTGATATGATGAAGGTTGGTTTGGAAACCTTGATTGATTAAGCATGAATCTAGATTTAAAAGAGGAAATTCTCTTTGCGATTTCCCGTTATGACTATGCTTATGCCTATAAGCTGGCGCAACAGTTGATAAACGGTTCATCCCTTTTGACAAAATTGTTGCATATTCTGGCAGAGCGCAGAGAGCTCAATATTCTGCCAGCCATGGATGAAGAGTTGAAGACTGCTTTGCAGATGCAAAGTGGTTTTCAGCTTTTTTGTCATACCGATTTGGCTGATGAACAGCTGGCCAACTATCTCTACGATTTGGAAGCCAAGCTGCGCAATGAGCAGATTATTGACTTCATTCGAGCGGTCAGTCCAGCGATTTATCGGATTTTCATGCGCTTGATTAAGCTAGAAATTCCTGATATTGAGCACTTTATTCATAATTCCCGTGAGGCCAGCTATGATCGCTGGAAGTTTGAACGGATGCGGGAGTCAGATTATGCAGTCTTGCAGGATTTTCATGCAGAAAGCACGGTCAACTCATCCAGTCTGACAGAGCTGATTCTGTGCTTAGATCTGCCAGAGTCTGTCAAAGAAGAGGTCAGACAGCTGCGCGAGTTGGAAAAGTCAGTCCGAAATCCGCTGGCTCATTTGATTAAGCCTTTTGATGAGATGGAATTGTATCGAACAACTGGCTTTTCGTCTCAGCATTTTATGGAGATTTTGGTGGATTTGGCACGCTTCACAGGGATTGTCTACGATCGTGAAGATTTCTATTTTGATGAGGCAAACCGCTTGGTTAGAGCTTTATTGACAGGAGAGGAAAATGGATAAAATACAGCAGTTGCAAGACATGATTGACCAAAGTCAGCATATTGTCTTTTTCGGTGGGGCGGGTGTCTCGACCGAGTCCAATATACCTGACTTTCGTAGTTCGGATGGGATTTATAGTGTCAAGCTGGGGCGGCATTTTACGGCAGAGCAGCTGGTTTCGCACACCATGTTTGAGCGCTATCCACAGGAGTTTTTCGACTTTTACAAGAAATACCTGCTCTATCCAGATGCCAAGCCCAATGTGGCTCACACCTATCTGGCTTATCTGGAGGAGACAGGTAAGCTCAAAGCTGTGGTGACGCAAAATATTGACAGTCTGCACGAAATAGCTGGTTCAAAAAAGGTTCTAAAGTTGCATGGGAGTGCGGATAGAAATTTCTGTCTAAACTGTCAGCGTTTTTACGACTTGGAGGCATTTCTAGCTCTGCCTGGGACGGTGCCTTACTGCTCTGACTGCGGCGGCATGATCAAGCCCGATGTGACCCTCTATGAAGAGCCTTTGGATATGGAGACTTTCCAGCAAGCCGCGCAGGCCATTCATCAAGCCGACTTGTTGATCATCGGGGGAACTTCCTTGGTGGTCTATCCCGCAGCTAGTCTCATCCAGTACTTTGCTGGCAAGCATCTGGTCGTCATCAACAAGACCAGTATTCCTCAGGATAAGCAAGCTGACCTCGTCATCGAAGGCAAGATTGGGGAAGTGTTTGCGCAGTTGAGACAGGGAGACTAAAAGAGTTTTTCAATGGGAAAGTTTATTTGTGAGAGATATTTAGGGTTTTATGGCTGATTTATATATTCAACATTCGTCTTGTAGCTTGTCGGTGAGGGAGCAGCGTGTGCTTGTACGAAATGAGGAGCACATCCTTTTGAAGGAAATTTCCTTCAATCTGATTGACAATATCTTGGTCTTTGGCAATGCTCAGCTGTCTACTCAGCTACTGAAAGCCTTGGCCACTAGAGATATTTTTGTGTTCTATTTCTCGAGCAAGGGAGAGTTTCTATTTTCCCTTGATTCCTTTAGGAAGGAGGATTTTGAAAAGCAGCGCAGTCAGGCTCGGGCAGCTTTTGACTCGGACTTTTGCTTGGGCATTGCTCGGAAAATCGCTGCTGCCAAGATAGACAACCAGCTCAATTTGCTCCAAGCTTTTGACGAAAATGACTTGCTGGATCAGGAGGATTTCAAACGCTTTAGTGATGGGATGGTACATATCGAGCAAGCGAGAAGCATCGCAGAGATTATGGGAATCGAAGGGCGACTGGCAAAATCCTACTTTTACCTCTTGAACCTACTGGTCATTGATGGCTTTCATTTTTCTGGTCGGAGTCGGAGGCCAGCTATGGACAAGTTTAATACCCTGCTAAACTTTGGCTACTCTATTCTTTATTCTTGCTTTATGGGCTTGATTCGCAAGAATGGTCTGAGCTTGGGCTTTGGAGTGATGCATCAGCCACATGACCATCATGCTGTCTTGGCGAGTGACTTGATGGAGGAATGGCGGCCGGTGATCGTGGATGATACGGTGCTGGGGCTGGTCAACCGTCAGGAAATTCTTGAAGAGCATTTCATTGAAAAGGAAGATGGTATCTTTTTGACGCCTGAAGGAATCGAGATCTTTTCTCGGGCTATGAGGGAGAGGATCTTGGAGATTCATCACTATGTCGAGCTGGATAAGAATCGCTACACTTTTCTATATGCGGCGGATCAGCAAATCAAATCCTTGATCCGAAGCTTTGAAGCCTTGGATCCAGCTGAGTATGTGTCTAGCTATACGGGAGGAGGGAAAGATGGTCTTCTTTAATCTTAATGATGATGAAAAAGAGTTTGCCAGAAAGAAAACAAAATTTTGTCTGGTTATTTACGATATCGTCAGCAATAAGCGGCGCTTGAAGCTGGCAAAGCTTTTGGAAGGCTATGGCGTGAGGGTTCAGCGCTCCTGCTTTGAGCTGGCCCTTGAGAAGCTGGACTTTGACTGCCTGGTGAGAGAGCTGAGAGCCTTTTATCAGGCAGAAGAAGGGGACAATATCATTATCTATCTGGGGCATAAGGAAGAGAGGATTGTTTTTAATCCTCATGAAGGCGCGGAGTTGCTAGAGGATATTTTGTTCTTTTAAGCTTTTGTTTCTGAGCGAGACGTGGTATAATGGAGCTAGGTTTTAGCTAGTTTCTAAGGGGTGCTAGATGTGGTAGGGGTCTTCTGAGGCTTTATACAAGATATGCTGTTAGAACCCCCACAATCCTCGCGAGGGGACGGAAACTTAACCTGTTTAGCATACTCTTCTGGAGTCATCAGTTAGAACCCCCACAATCCTCGCGAGGGGACGGAAACGGAGGAATTCGTCGCCTTCCTCGGAATCTTCGTTCGTTAGACCCCCCAAAATCCTCGCGAGGGGACGGAAACCAAATTCAAAGAGACGGAAGTACCAGCCACCGTAAGTTAGACCCCCAAAAATCCTCGAGAGGGGACGGAAACCATTATGTTGAGGTACATAAATTAAAAGTTCGTGCGTTAGCCCCCCCCACATCCTCGCGAGGGTACGGAAACAGTGTTCCTGGGCTTCTGCGCTCAACTCCCCACATGTTAGCCCCCCCCCACAATCCTCGAGAGGGTACGGAAACGTACACCATTCGATAGCTTGATCTAGTGATTCGAATGTTAGAACCCCCCTAATCCTCGAGAGGGTACGGAAACTTAAATGCCAGAACTTGTTGTCCTGACAGGTCTTGGGTTAGATCCCCCCTAATCCTCGCGAGGGGACGGAAACATAAGTTTTATAGGTTATCATCGAATTAAAGAACTTGAGCTAGACTCTTCCACATACCTCGCGAGGGGATGGAAACCTGCATCTTCTTCTGTCCAGACCAGCTGGTATGTTAGACCCCAAAGAATCCTCGAGAGGGGACGTAAACCTACCGTTCTGCGGCGCTATCCCAGTGAGGTACTGGTTAGACCCCCCCAATCCTCGCGAGGGTACGGAAACTTATCTTTAGCGTTAGAAATTCGCAAGAAATCTGTTAGACCCCCCCTAATCCTCGCGAGGGTACGGAAACTAACAAGTAAGATACAACGAACTCATCTCCCTTATGTTAGATCCCCCCTAATCCTCGAGAGGGTACGGAAACGGAAAAATAGCTGTACGATGTTCTGACCCAAGACCGTTAGCCCCCCACAATCCTCGCGAGGGTACGGAAAACCATTTTTACTCCTCCTCGGAAAAAAATCTATACATTAGACCCCCCATAATCCTCGCGAGGGGACGGAAACGCAGACTCCCCGCCAGAAGGACAGCCACTATCTTCTCGTTAGACCCCCCAATCCTCGCGAGGGGACGGAAACACATTCCCAAGTCGCCAGTTGTCACGCTCCCAGTTCGTTAGAACCCCCTCAATCCTCGCGAGGGTACGGAAACGTAAGTTCATCGAACGCAGGAGTTGGCTGATTAGAAGGTTAGAACCCCCCTAATCCTCGAGAGGGGACGGAAACTGACACATATTGGATAAGGTATCGTATAGCCTAAGTTAGAACCCCCCAAATCCTCGCGAGGGTACGGAAACTTAGCTTTGTTCACTCTCTGTCTCCTTTGTGGTATGTTAGACCTCCCCAATCCTCGAGAGGGTACGGAAACTCATTTAAAATTTCAAATAAATTTGATTCATGAGTTAGCCCCCCTAATCCTCGCGAGGGGACGGAAACTTTCGCACGATGTCGCTTATGTGGTTGATGTGTTCGTTAGAGCCCCCCAATCCTCGAGAGGGGACGGAAACAGAAAATCAGTTAAGGTTCGACTTTCGTATTTTGTTAGACCCCCCCTAATCCTCGAGAGGGGACGGAAACCGCCTTTTCATTGTCTACAGAAGTATTGGCCTTAGTTAGCTCCCCCCCAATCCTCGCAAGGGGACAGAGTGGACGGGGGCTTTTTTACTTTCCCTCAGCTTCTTGCTTTGCCAAGAAAGAAGGATCTTGACTGTTTAAGCTTTTTTTAAAATGCTTCAAAAAATATTGACAACGTTTTCAAAAGTTGATATAATAAGATCAGTAAATAATAATCGTTCTAAAGGGCGCCATGAAATCGGTGAAACATACTTTTGCCTTTTTCGGGCGCTTTTGCAGTATAGAGAGGAGAGCGTGTGAAGAAAGTAGAGTTACATTTATCAAAGACAAGACTAAAAGACGAAGAATTGGTCAGTAAGCTTCAGGGCTTTTTGATGGCGCAGATTTCACCAGACTTTGCGACCTTTCTCCATGAGCAGGAGACCAATCCCTACTCGCTGAATCTGTGCTCCACGCGCGATGAGTCGGTGTGGGTTGTCAATTTGCTTTCAGAAGAGGCGGAACAGCAAATGCTAGCTCCTTTATTAAACCTGGAAACCATCAAGCTAGAGAGCTATGCTGAGGAAATCCTTGTCAAAAAGGTGGAAATCCACTCCTTGTCCCAGCAGACCTTGCTGGATATTTACCAAGATGATGATGCCTCCCACCTGATACGCGTCCATTTTTATACGCCAACGACCTTTAAGCGTCAGGGGCAGTTTGTGCTATTTCCAGACACGCGCCTGATTTTTCAAAGTTTGATGCAAAAATACAGTCGACTGGTGGAAGGGAGAGCGGAAATCGAAGAGGAGACCCTACAGTTTTTAGCAGACCATAGCCAAATCACCAGCTATCATCTAAAAAGTCATTATTTTCCAATTCATGGACGAAAATACCCCGCCTTTGAGGGCAGGGTAACGATACAGATAAAGGGAGCATCCACGCTCAAAGCTTATGCGCAGATGCTCCTAAAATTTGGTGAATATGCCGGCGTCGGCACAAAGTGTAGCCTAGGAATGGGAGGGATGAGAATTGAAGAAAGAAAAGATTGATTTGATTTACTGTGCCTTGTTTCACAATCTTGGCCGTATTGTCAGTCGCTCACTTGGCCAGTCTGATGATATAGACTTAGGAAAAGCATGGTTAAAGGAACAACTTCCTCAGCTGGATTTGTATGAAGATAGCAGAGCAGGAAAGATCGTTAGCTTAGCAGATCGTATTGCAAGTGGTTTACCAGATGATAGAAAGGTTATGTCAGATAAACTTTTCTACCCTCAAGCAGATATTTTTAATGCTTTCAAAGAGGACAAGGGTTCTCGTTATCAGAAATTTGAAGTTCTGACAGATAATAGTGAACTCAATATTGCCAGCCACGAAGTAGTTAATATTAGTCAAGACTGCTATGAGGAACTGCTGAATATTTTGACTGAAAAACTGCAACAACTTCCCTTAGAGGAAGAAAGCTTGCCATTCTTTTTCAATCTTTGGCGGAGGTTGTTTTCGAAAGTACCTCTACTTCCTGGTGACAAGGAGCTGGGAGATCTTTCTCTAGCAGAGCATAGTAGATTAACAGTTGCTTTTTCTACTGCGATTTTTGATTATCTGAAAAGTCAAGGCCAATATACTCTACTAGATGATGAATCCAAATTTTATAGAGAATCAGCCTTCTTACTAGCTAGTTTTGATTTGTCTGGCATTCAAGACTTTATCTATAATATCGCCAGCAAAGGGGCTGCTAAGCAACTCAAAGCTCGCAGTCTTTATCTGGAATTTATGAGTGAAAATATTGTGGATAGTCTCTTGGAGAAGTTGGCGCTATCACGCGCCAATGCCCTTTATGTCGGTGGTGGCCACGCCTATTTCGTTCTACCCAATACAGAAGCTACAGTGGCAGCTTTGGAGCAATTTGAAATAGAATTTAACAGTTTCCTCTTGAAGCATTTTCAGACGGGTCTTTATGTTGCTTTTGGTTGGGCACCATTTGCAGCAGAACAGATTATGAAGTACCATTGTGGCTCGGTTGCTAGCTATCTACAACATTATCGCGAGATTTACCAAGAAACTAGTCGGATGATTTCTGAAAAGAAAATATCTCGCTACGATGCAAATACCCTGCGAGATCTCAATAAGGGCGGTAAGCAGTCTGAACGAGAGTGTGAGATTTGCCATGCAGTTGGGGAGATTGAGATGCTGCGGATAGGTGGTGAGGATGTACAAAATCTTTGTCCTATTTGTCGAGAGCTTAGAGGTTTTGCTGCTAAAATTCATACTTTTGACGATACTGAAAAGGAAGACTATTATTATTTTAAAATTGTAGAGGGAGAAGAAGGACTGCCGATTGGCCCTAAAGCTGTATTGCTGGCTGTGGATGAAGATGATATTTCCACCTCTGGTCGTTTATATGTGAAAAATAAATTTTCTACGAATAATGCTGCTATTCACGTCTTTATAGGAGACCGTCAGGTAGCGAATATTGAAGACTATGCAGGTCTATCTCAAAAAGAAATCGAAGGAAATGAGGGAGTAGCTAAGGGAATTAAGCGACTGGCCGTTTTGCGTTTGGATGTAGACAATCTAGGTGCAGCTTTTATGGCTGGATTTTCTAAGCAGGAAGGTGGAAGCTATAATACTCTTGCTCGCTCTGCTGTATTTTCTCAGCAGATGAGTCTTTTCTTTAAGTTTCACATTAACCAATTTGCAAAGGATAAGAATTTGACGATTATCTATGCAGGTGGTGATGATGTATTTGCGATTGGCAGCTGGCAGGATGTTATAGATTTTGCGGTGGATATTAGGCAGAAATTTATTGCTTTTACAAATGGGAAGCTGACCTTATCGGCAGGTGTTGGGCTTTATCCAGACAAAACTCCGATTCATCTGATGGCTTTGGATGCTGGACAACTTGAAGAGGCCGCCAAGGACAATGGTAAAGATAGTGTTTCTCTTTTCAATGAGCGGTACACTTTCAAGTTTGATGACTTTATTAATGAGATTTACAAAGGGAAATTGAAGGATATTCGGAAATATTTCTCTGGTCAGAAGGAGCGGGGTATCAATTTTCTCTATCGCTTGGTTGAACTTTTGCAACTTAATGATAAAGAAATGTATAAGTCACACGGTTCTTCTGATGATAGAAGGATGAATGTTGCCCGCTTAGCCTACCTACTGGCGCGAATGGAAGATGAAGCCAGCAAAGAGGAGAAGGAACATTTCAGAGAATTTAAAAATGCTTTTTGGAATTGGTACAAGAGCAGCAGTAAAACACAGAGAGAAGCAGAGTTCGCTCTCATCTACTATCTATATGAGATTAGAAAGGTATAAAAAGATGGCACCGTACGAAAATAATCAGAATAAGCAAAATAATGGTAGAAAGCAAAATCAAGTTAATCATAATCAAGACAGTTTTAGCAATCAAAATAATGAACTTAAGTCGCAAAAGTTCAAGATTGAACCGCCTATTTTGACGGATGATTATGTCGATAATGCGGAGAAGGTCATTCATAAGTTAAAAAATTCAGGGAAATATGAAGTAGGGCAAAATAAAGGTAAGATAAAATTCAATTTAACCAGTACACAAATTCGTAATTTAGCTGCTTTGACCAGTAATCTTTTTGACGAAAGTAAAACCAAAAATGATATTGAGGAATTAAGAGAAAAAATTTCCTATTTGAGGATTCAGTTTGTTTACCAATCTGGAAGAGAACCAGCTGTAGAAGATTTTGTTAAAAAAGCAGGTTTATTAGAAGCGTTGAAAGAAATTAAGGATATACCTAGTTTGCAGCGTTTCTGTCGGTATATGGAAGCTTTGATTGCATATTTTAAATTCAACGGAGGAAGAGATCAATGACCTATTCAAAAGTAAAAATTTCAGGAATTATTGAGCTGAAAAGCGGCCTTCATATTGGAACCAGTAATGCCTTTGCAGCTATTGGTGCTACCAATAATCCTATTATCAAAGACCCCCTTACGAATCTTCCCTATATTCCTGGCTCCACTTTAAAAGGAAAAATGCGCAGCTTGCTTTATCGGACAGACTATAATAACAATACAAGTGATAAGTTAAGTAAAGATAGTTTGGAAATTAGCCGTCTTTTTGGAAATTCAAAAACTTATAAAATTGGCCGCTTAGTTTTTCGAGATGCCTTTTTAAACAACAAAGAAGAGCTAGGTAAAAGGGTATCTACTTACACAGAAGTTAAGTTTGAAAATACGATCAATCGTATTACTGCTGAAGCAACTCCTCGACAAGTTGAGAGAGCGATCCGTGAAAGTCAATTTGCTTTTGAGATTATCTATTCTATTCAGGAGAAAGAACTCACTGAGGTCGAAAAGGATATGGAAATTCTCAAAGCTGGTTTTGAATTGTTAGAATGGGATTACTTAGGAGGTTCTGGCAGTCGTGGCTATGGTAAAGTGTGTTTTAAAGACTTTGAGGTTAAGACTGTCTTTGGTAAATTTAATGAGAATAGGATTAAAAAAGCCCTGAAACCATTTACTAAGGATGAGTCCGATGGTGGAGGAAGTGCAGAGACCCCAGATTCAGAAATTAAGTAAGGAGATCTGCTATGGCCTATCAACTCTATAAATTAGATTTTAAGTCTGCTCATTTTGGTGAAGGTCATTTGGATGATTCGGTCATGACTTTCACGGCAGCCCGTCTTTACTCTGCCTTAGTGCTTGAAGCTATCAAGGCGGGGGTCTTAGATGAGTTTGAGAATTTATCTCGACAAGAGGATTTTGTGCTGACTGATGCTTTCCCCTATAATGAAGTTCCCTATCTCCCCAAGCCTATCGGCTATCCATTATTAGATAAAGTCAACCGAAGTGAAGATATTATCAAACAGCGGGAAGAAGCAAAAAAAGCAAAAAAATTAGCTTTTATTAAGCTGGGGGATTTTGACTGTTTTCTATCTGGAAATAGTATCATCGGTGAATATCTGGCTACAAAATCAGTTAACACAAAAAACCAGCCCTTCCAAGATGGAAATCTTTATCAAGTTGCTTCAGTTCACTTTGATAAAAGCAGTCTGTATTTTATAGCCAATCAATCTGATTTGTTGGATCGGTTGTTGGAAAGTCTTCAGTTCAGTGGCATCGGAGGGAAGCGTAGTAGTGGTTACGGTGGTTTTATTTTGGATAAAACTGTTGCCCAGCCACTGGATTTTTTGGAAAAATTAACTGTTAACCATACAGGCAAAGTAATGACTTTGACAACTTCCTTGCCGGTAGATAGTGATTTGGAAATAGCAATGAATGAGGGGCGTTACTTACTGAAAAAGGTAAGTGGCTTTGCATTTAGTGAGGAGACGGTATCTAACTTTCGCAAGCAGAATCTTTACACTTTTAAGGCAGGTTCAACCTTTTCCAAAACGTATAATGGTCAAATCTGTGATGTCAGACCAAGTAATGAGTTTCCTCATCCAGTCTGGCATTATGCTAAACCCTTATTTTATATATTGGAGGAATCCAAATGAAGACAGAATATAGGAAATTCAAGTTGACCCTGTGGACTTTAGGGCCAGTGCATATCGGGAGTGGTCTGCTTCATACCGCTCGTGAGTATATCCTTGAAGGTGATGAATATTATTTTCCAGATATGACTCTGCTTTATGACGAATTTATCAAACAAGGAATTGATGAAAAATTTCAAAAGTTCTTAATTGACTCTGATAATAAAACCAATCGAATAAGTGATTTTCTAGCTGAGCATGGCATAACGAAACGTGATTTTGGGGGATATAGACTTAAAGCAACAGGACTTGAAAAGCCTAAAGGAGACTATGCAACCCGAAATCAGGAAACGACAGACTCAGGAGAAATCAATGGTGTTCATCAATTTATGAGAGATTGTTACGGTAACCCTTATATCCCGGGCAGCTCTCTTAAAGGTGCTATTCGCACTATTTTGATGAATACGCATTGGCACTCAACGAATTTTAAGCAGGAAAATAAAAAAGGCAAAATCGTTGAAAATAAGAAAGCGATTCCTTGGGGACCAACTAGACGACAGAGACATGAAAAAATAAAACCTTTTGATGATATTTTTAATGAAATTCGTGTCTCAGATAGTCAGCCTTTGACAAATGATGATTTAATTCTTGTTCAAAAGTGGGATTTTAGTCCAGATAAAGATACAAAGCCGCATTCACTAAGTATCTATCGTGAAGCTCTGAGACCTGGAACTAAGATGGAATTTGAAATCATTACCGCTTCAGGTTTTGAAGGTGGAAGAGCCGGTGAGCTCGTTGCTTCTCTTGGAGAATATGCACAAAAATTTTACTTTGGAGTGACAGAAGATGAAGCCTATGAAGGCTACGAAGATTTCTTTCTAAAGAAATTTCCTAATCATTTAATTCAGAACAATGAATCCTATCCCCTCTATCTAGGTGGTGGAAGTGGTGCTTGGACCAAAACAGTTTTTAGGCAGGCGGATGGCGAAGTTCAACAACGACATGAGAAAATGTCTGGACGAGGGGCTCTAAAATTGACAAAGGCACCCCAGCAAGTTTTAACAACTATTGAAGGTGAAATAGAATTAATTAAGAATACAGATAATTTCTATGAAATGGGCAAAACCTGTTTTACGATTATGGAGGTAGGTACAAGATGAAGACATTAATCACATTTATCAGTCAGTATGATCCGATTGGTGTTGAATTTGTGGATACAAAACAAGATAATGTAGATGGTCGTCAAAAAAGATTTAGACCTAACTTCGGACAGGAGTTGACTGTAGCTTCAGTAAAAAACTATGAAAATGATGACTATAAACTAAGGATATCAGACGGTGCTGCTCTTTTTATTATAAAAAATGAATTACCTGACAAAATTATTGTGATATATAGTGACGAGATGAAGGTAAAACAGGAAAACTTTGAAGCAGCTGTTCAAGCTGTTTACGATGGAAAAGAAGCTCCAGTGATACAGAATGAACATGTAAAAGAAGGGATTCACGAATTTGATACAATGTATAAATTCGTGGAAGAAATTCTTAACAGAGAAGATATGTCACAAGGGAATTATGTTTTAAATGTGACGAGTGGCACTCCACAGTGTCAAGCTGCTATGTATGCTATCAATTTTGTCAAGGATTATGACACAAGGCTTGCTCGGGTGAATTCTCCAAGAAGTGAAAAGACAAATCAATCAAACCAAGGAGCTCCCTGGTTTGAAACTGCTACCTTTAAATATTTTTTGGAAAAACAAGCCTCAGATTATAAAGACAATCGTCAGTTGGGGATTGAAAAAGGAAAGAAGTTTAAAAATAATTTACTACAACGGACCTATAAAGATTTCATTTTGAAGTATGAATACAAAGCGGCGTTAGATATATTAAAGGCAAGTCCCGATATCATTTCTAATAAACAAGATCAAGAAAATTCAAAACATATATTAGAAAACATGATTAGTGTTTTTCAAAAACAGGGAGTTCTTGAAGAGCTTGCAGCTGATGCTGATTTGAAATGTGGTGAAACGGATGAGTTTCAAAAAGTGTTAAATTATTATCTGATGATTGATATTCTAAACCGTAGAGGTCAAGTGACTGATGTGCTAGTCAAGGCAAAATCCTTTGCGGAGTTTATCTTAAAATCTGTGATTGAAAGAAGACACCCAGATTTAGAAGTAATTAAAAAAATTAAGAGAATTAATATCTTTGATATGATTAAAATTCTTAACCATTATCATGAATATTCTGAATTTGAAACTCCAATTTCTAAAGTTCAGGATGTAAATCCTCAAAGAAACCAAGTCGCTCATGGTCTGGCTGAAATCTCAGTGGAGCAAGAGGAATTGGATGAATTAGTGAAAGGTTTGAAAGAGTTGGTCACTGCAGCTTATTCTCATATAAATGACTCTGCCTATCAGAAATATTTTGATTATTATGACACAAAGAATCAAGAGTTAATCAGATATCTTTAATAGATTCTCACATTCCTTATCTCTTTCCTCCCTAGCTGGTAGACCTTATAGGGAAACCAAGTCTCAAAAATAGAAAAAACACCTAGAGCCTGCAGTAAGCTGCCTGCTTCTAGGTGTTTTGCTTTACTTATCAAACTGTACTTCCTCAATCAGATACTCGATAAAGCGCTCTCCCATCTTGGACAGGCTGGCTTTTTCGTGCTGGATATAGACCAGCTCGATCGGGTCATCGATGTCCAGAGGGATGGAAACGATATTGTCGCCGTTAAGGTTGCTGTTGAGAATACCGGTGGCGATGGTGTAGCCATCCAGACCAATCAAGAGGTTAAAGAGGGTTGCACGGTCGCTGACCACGATAGACTTTTTGTGGTGCTCCTGTGAGAGGATTTCCTCAGAAAAGTAAAAGGAGTTATGCGTACCTTGGTCATAGCTGAGATAAGGGAAATTCTCCAAGTCGGATAGTTGTACCAGTTTCTTCTTGGCCAGCGGGTTGGACTTGCTGACAAAGATATGGGGCTGCGCCGTGAAGAGATGGGTCGCGATCAGATGGCTGTCGTCCAGCATTTTGGATAGGACATCGCGGTTATAGCTGTTAAGGAAGAGGACGCCGATTTCGCTGCGGAAGTTTTTCACATCGTCAATGATTTCCCAAGTCCGAGTCTCCCGCAGGAAGAGTTCGTATTTTTCCATGTCGCTTTTTTTGAGGAGTGACACGAAAGCGTTGACCACAAAGGCATAGTGCTGGGACGAAACGCTGAAAAGCTCGCGATTGGCGACAGGGTTTTTATAGCGTTCCTCCAGAAGCTGGGTCTGCTCTACCACTTGGCGGGCATAAGAAAGAAACTCCATACCGTCCTTGGTCAGGGTAATGCCTTTGGGATTGCGGATGAAGATGTTAATACCCATTTCATTTTCTAGATCCCGCACGGCATTGGATAGGCTAGGCTGGGTGATAAAAAGTTGCTTGGCAGCTTCGTTCATGCTGCCAGTCTCGACGATTTTGATAATATAGTGTAATTGTTGAATTCTCATAGGTCTATTTTATCATATTAGCATTGACAAAACACGGTTTAAGTTGTAAAATATTTTAAATTCAACCTTTAAGGAAGTCCAGAGAGACTGCAAGGAAACGGAAAAAGAACAGAAGGCTCAAGTGCCTTTCTTTTGTAAAACCTTGCTGCGGCGAGGTTTTTTCTTGTAGAAAGTGAGGTTGTCATGGTTAGTGACAGTTGTAAAAAGAGATTTGGCAAGATTATGCTGGAGCAAATGGAGCTGCTGGAGCAAGTAGAAATTGCGCCTCAAATTTTTTCAATGCGTCTGAGAGGCCAGATGGTGAGTCAGATGCAGGTTGGGCAATTCCTGCATATCCGAGTGCCAGATGATAGCAAGCTGCTGCGGCGTCCGATTTCCATATCGGAGATTGACCGGGAGCAGGAGATCTGCCGGATTATCTATCGGGTTGAAGGTGGTGGGACAGCCATTTTCTCTCAGCTTCCTGTTGGTAGTTACCTCGATGTCATGGGACCTCAGGGAAATGGCTTTGATTTGTCTCCAGTAGAAAAGGGCGACAAGGTCTTGATCATCGGTGGTGGTATCGGTGTGCCTCCTCTCTTGCAAACGGCGAAAGACCTTCATGCTAAGGGTGCCCACGTTACAGCAGTATTAGGCTTTGCCAATCAATCTGCGGTTATTTTGGAAGAAGAATTTCGTAAGTGTAGTCAGTTGTTTATCACTACAGATGATGGCAGTTATGGTCAAAAGGGCTATGTATCAACGATTGTCGACGAGCAGACAGAAGAGTTTGCTGCGGTATATTCTTGTGGCGCGCCCGGTATGCTCCAGTATGTGGATTGGAAATTTCACGATCATCCCCATGCCTATCTATCAATGGAGTCTCGCATGGCTTGTGGCATGGGCGCCTGCTACGCTTGCGTCGTTCATGTAGCAGGTCAGGATGAAGCGGTCAATAAGCGGGTTTGCGAAGATGGACCAGTTTTTGAGACTGGAACCATCGTGCTTTAGGAGGATAAATAAATGACTGAAAATCGTTTGAAAATTTCTCTGCCAGGATTAGAGCTGAAAAATCCAATCATCCCAGCTTCAGGCTGTTTTGGTTTTGGTCAGGAATATGCCAAATATTATGACTTGGACTTGCTGGGCTCGATTATGATCAAAGCGACGACACAAAATCCCCGCTTTGGCAATCCAACTCCCCGTGTGGCTGAGACGCCAGCTGGTATGCTCAATGCTATCGGCCTCCAAAATCCAGGTGTCGATGCCGTTTTGGCTGAAAAACTTCCTTGGCTGGCCAAGCACTATCCAGATTTGCCGATTATTGCCAATGTGGCCGGTTTTTCCAATGAAGAATATGCTTATGTATCTGGAAAAATCTCTCAAGCCCCCAATGTCAAGGCGATTGAGCTCAATATTTCCTGCCCCAATGTAGACCACGGCAATGCGGGGCTTTTAATTGGGCAAGTTCCTGAGCTAGCCTATGAAGCAGTAAAAGCAGCAGTTGCTGCCTCCCAAGTCCCAGTCTATGTCAAATTGACCCCCAGCGTAGCAGATATTACCCAAGTGGCTAAAGCAGCAGAAGATGCTGGTGCGAGTGGCTTAACCATGATCAATACCTTGGTGGGAATGCGCTTCGATCTGAAAACGAAGCGGCCCATCATTGCCAATGGAACGGGAGGCATGTCTGGTCCGGCTGTCTTTCCTGTGGCGCTCAAGTTGATTCGTCAGGTCGCTCAGTTCACCAAACTGCCAATTATTGGTATGGGGGGAGTCGACTCGGCAGAGGCGGCGCTGGAGATGTTTATCGCCGGTGCATCAGCTATTGGCGTCGGAACGGCTAATTTTACCGACCCGTATGCCTGCCCAAACATCATAGAAAAGTTGCCGCAAGCCATGGATAAATACGGCATCGAAAGCTTAGAAAGCTTGAGAAAAGAAGTCAGAGAAAATTTACTTTAAGCTCGATTTTCTCTTGACAAACTTCCCAGTAAATTATAGAATGATTAGGATAAAACCTTTAAAGAAGTCCAGAGAGGCTCTAAGGCGCATACGTTTAAAATGGCAGATTCTGCCACATTTTCGTGTAACCTTGCTCTCGGGCAAGGTTTTTTCTATGATTTTAAATCATTGCTATTTTTAGTAAATAATAAGGAGAACCTACCTCATGCGTGAAGAACGTCCCATTATCGCCCTAGACTTTCCATCCTTTGATGATGTCAAAAACTTTCTGGAGCATTTCCCTGAAGATGAAAAACTGTATGTCAAAATCGGCATGGAATTCTTTTATGCTATTGGTCCAGAAATTGTGCATTATCTGAAAGGCTTGGGACATAGTATTTTCCTCGATTTGAAATTGCACGACATTCCTAATACTGTGCGTTCAGCTATGTCTGTTTTGGGAACATTCGGCATTGATATGGTGACAGTTCATGCAGCTGGCGGTGTTGAGATGATGCGGGAGGCCAAAAAAGTTCTCGGCGACAATGCTAAATTGGTAGCAGTGACCCAGTTGACTTCGACCAGTGAAGAAGATATGCGCGACTGTCAAAATATCCAAACGACCGTGCAGGAATCGGTGGTAAATTATGCCCGCAAAGCCAAGGAAGCTGGGCTGGATGGGGTTGTTTGTTCAGCCTTGGAAGTTGAGCTCATCAAGGAAGCTACGGCGGACGATTTTCTTTGCGTGACGCCAGGTATCCGGCCGGCAGGTGCTGAAATCGGTGACCAAAAGCGGGTTATGACGCCACAGGAAGCCCATCAGATTGGCAGCAATTATATTGTAGTGGGTCGGCCAATTATTCAGGCTGAAAATCCTTGGGATGCCTATCATGAAATTAAGAGGCAGTGGAACAGCTAAGCAAGAATAAGACTTTCAAATGAAACCGTCAAACGAGACGAATAGCTTAAAAAACAGATGTATAAGGAGTAAGAAATGACTTTAGCCAACGATATTGCACGTGACTTGTTGAAAATCAAAGCAGTTTACTTGAAACCAGAGGAGCCTTTCACTTGGGCTTCTGGGATCAAATCACCGATTTACACAGATAACCGAGTGACTTTGGCCTACCCAGAAACTCGGACTTTGATTGAAAATGGCTTTGTCGAAAAGATTCGTGCGGAATTTCCGGATGTGGAAGTGATTGCAGGTACGGCAACGGCAGGTATTCCCCACGGCGCTATCATTGCCGACAAGATGAATCTTCCTTTTGCTTATATCCGCAGCAAACCAAAAGATCACGGGGCGGGTAATCAGATTGAAGGGCGTGTGGCTCCTGGTCAAAAGATGGTTGTCATTGAAGATTTGATTTCCACTGGTGGCTCTGTTTTGGATGCTATTGCGGCAGCCAAGCGTGAAGGAGCAGATGTAATCGGTGCTGCAGCTATTTTCACCTACGAATTGCCCAAGGCGGATAAGAACTTTGCGGATGCAGGCGTGAAGTTAGTTACCTTGTCAAACTATACAGAGCTTATCCACTTGGCCGAGCAAGAAGGCTACATCAATGCAGAAGGATTGGCTTTATTGAAGAAGTTCAAAGACAATCAAGAAAACTGGCAAAATTAAGAAGGTACGAGGAGGCGGGATGAGGATGTCCCTGTCTCCTTTTTAGGGTGATTTTTGATGTCGTTCACTTTTTAAAATAGCAAAAAAACCTTGATTTTGTTATAATGAAGCTATGTCTAAGATTTATCATGTCACTTTTTCGATCCTGCAAAAAATCATGCTGGTGCTAAGTCTCCATTGGTTGTTTACAGCTATTGGTTTCGGTGTCTATTTGGCTTATTTGAATAGTCTGGCTCTGATTATTTTTGGAATTATAGCTGTTTTCGCAGTTCATTATCGTATTCAACTTAAAAAGTGCTATCAATTTCTAATGCGGCATAAGCTTGCCATAGCGTTTTCAGCTCTTCTTTTTCAGCTCATCATGCTCTTATCGGCTGAGCTTTTGATTAGACGGGACGCGGCGGTAGTTTTCACAGGGGCTTTCAAGTACCTGAAGGAGTCATCTATTTCCAGCTATCTGACGCGCAATCCCAATAATCTGCCCCTCTTTCTCTATGAGCGTTTTTTCTTCAACCTTTTTGGAGAAGCAGCTCTCTGGATTATGCAGGGACTCAATCTTTTTTATGTCAATATTGCGGCTTGGATCCTCTACAAAGGCTGTCAGAGATATTTTTCTCAGACTGTAGCAGATGCGACATTTACCCTCTATGTGGCTCTGGTCGGATTTTCACCTTATTACATGTCCATGTATACTGATATTCCCCCTCTGCCTTTAATTAGTTTGCAGATTTTTCTGGCTCTTGGTTTACTCAAAAATCAGGAAAAAACCAGACAAATCATTGGCAGAAGCCTCTTGCTAGGAATTCTGACCAGTCTTGCCTTTCTGATTCGTCCGACAGTGATGATTCTGATGATTGCTGTTTTTGGAGTCCTGTTTTTGAGGAAAAACTGGAAAAAGTTTTTCTTGACTGCGACGGTATTCGGCCTTGGTTTTTCTGCTAGCTATCTTCCCTTTCATTACGGTCTAGCTCATCAGACAGAAGTGCCGATTATCAAAGGAGAAGGACTGGCCAAAGGTCCCTTGCTTTTCATCAATCTGGGTTTAACTAATATTGGTCACGATCAGGAGGATATGAAGGAAGGGCTTTTGCAATATGTTGATCCTGACAAGCGGGATGACTACAATAATGGAATGTTTGCTACCGAAAATGTCATTAAGGAAATCAAGCGTCGCCTGAAGGAATATACACCGCTGACTTTTCTTCAACACCTGTATTATAAGCAATCTTTGACGGTTGCCGAAGGCAACTTGGGCTGGCTTTATCGGAGTGTTGAACATGAAAAAACGCCCTATATTTCACCGCTTTATGAAAGCACAAAAGACAATAGACTTGCTCAGTTTATTCGTGATTTTTTCCTGAATTCCGATAAAGATAGTTATCGTTTTTATTCGCTGCTTAAGCAAGCGGTTTGGATTATTATGGCTTTGGGGCTGGTCTTTGCCCTTTGGAAATACCGACCAGATGACTCTTTGAATTTCTTAATTTTGGCAGTCTTTGGAGGTTTGCTCTTTTTACAGATTTTTGAAGGAGGGAAGACCCGGTATCTGATTCAGTTTCTGCCGCAAATTCTAATTCTGTCAGCTGTGGGCTTAACTCAGTATCCGCTAGACTTGACTCGCATGAAATTTTGGAAAAAATGAGGTCTAAGGAGACCTATTGTCACCCCCTTGCTCGTAAACATAGAATGTAAAATAAAAAGGAGAAAAGATGCAGCATTCAGCTTGGCACGCTTTGATTAAGGAGCAACTGCCGGAAGGTTATTTTGCAAAAATCAATCATTTTTTAGACGAAGTTTATGCTTCAGGAACCATTTACCCACCTCGCGACAAGGTTTTTAATGCCATTCAGACGACGGATTTAGCAGATGTTAAGGTGGTTATTTTGGGGCAGGATCCCTACCACGGACCGAGACAGGCACAGGGCTTGAGTTTTTCTGTGCCAGATGACATTCCGGCTCCGCCTTCTTTGCAGAATATTCTTAAAGAGCTGGCAGATGATATCGGGGTTAAGGAGTCGCATGATTTGACTTCCTGGGCCCAGCAAGGAGTTCTCTTGCTCAATGCTGGTCTGACAGTTCCTGCTGGTCAGGCCAATGCCCATGCTGGCTTAATCTGGGAGCCTTTTACGGATGCCATTATTAAGGTCGTTAATGCAAAGTCAGATCCGGTTGTCTTTATCCTTTGGGGTTCTTACGCCCGCAAGAAAAAAGCCTTGATTAGCAATTCCCAACATCTGATTATCGAGTCGGCTCATCCAAGTCCGCTGTCTGCTTACCGTGGTTTCTTTGGTAGTAAACCTTTTTCTCGTACCAACGATTTTTTAGTGGCTAAAGGCTTGGAGCCAATCGATTGGTTAGCATAGGAGGTAGTATGGTTCAGTTAGCAACGATTTGTTATATCGATAATGGGCGTGAGTTTCTCATGTTGCACCGCAACAAAAAGCCCAACGATGTCCATGCTGGGAAGTGGATTGGTGTCGGTGGTAAGCTAGAGCGAGGAGAAACCCCGCAGGAATGTGCTGCTCGCGAAATTTTAGAGGAAACAGGTCTAAAGGCCAAGCCTGTCCTAAAAGGTGTTATTACTTTTCCAGAATTCACTCCCGACTTGGACTGGTATACCTATGTTTTCAAGGTAACGGAGTTTGAGGGGGAGTTGATTGATTGCAATGAAGGGACGCTGGAATGGGTGCCTTACGATCAGGTTCTTTCAAAGCCGACTTGGGAAGGTGATCATACCTTTGTTGAATGGCTGTTGGAGGATAAGCCCTTCTTTTCAGCCAAATTTGTTTATGATGGTGATAAACTGCTCGACACGCAGGTCGATTTTTACGAATAAAGGAGATACAAAATGCTACTAATCAAGAATGGCAATGTAATGGATCCTAAGTCTGGTCTGGATCAAGTGTGCGATGTGCTGGTGGAGGGCAAGAAAATTCTCAAAATTGGCCAAAATCTGGAAGCGTCTGATGCCCAAGTCTTAGATGCCAGTGGTTTGGTCGTTGCCCCCGGTCTGGTTGACATTCACGTTCATTTTCGGGAGCCGGGTCAGACTCATAAGGAGGACATTCACACAGGAGCTTTGGCAGCGGCAGCGGGCGGCTTTACAACGGTCGTTATGATGGCCAATACCAATCCGACCATTTCTACAGTTGAAACGCTGCGAGAAGTGCTGGAGTCAGCCAGTCGTGAAAATATTCATATCAAGTCGGTCGCGACCATTACTGAGAATTTCGATGGCCAGCATTTGACAGATTTCAAAGCTCTTTTGGCAGCTGGTGCCGTTGGCTTCTCAGATGACGGGATTCCTTTGGAAAGTTCAAAGGTTCTTCGAGAAGCCTTGATCGAAGCCAGAAAAAATAAGACCTTTATTTGTCTGCATGAGGAAGATCCAGGACTCAACGGTATTTTGGGCTTCAATGAACATATCGCCAAAGAGCATTTTAATTTTTGCGGGGCGACAGGTGTAGCCGAATACAGTATGATTGCTCGCGATGTCATGATTGCCTATGATGCCAAAGCTCATGTCCATATTCAGCATTTATCTAAGGCAGAAAGTGTCAATGTTGTCGAGTTTGCCCAAAAACTAGGAGCACAGGTAACGGCAGAAGCAGCACCTCAGCATTTCTCTAAGACAGAAGCTCTGCTATTGACCAAGGGCAGCAGTGCTAAGATGAATCCGCCTTTGCGGTTGGAATCTGACCGTCTAGGTGTCATTGAAGGGCTCAAATCGGGTGTCATTTCCGTTATTGCGACGGACCACGCACCTCACCATGCCGACGAGAAAAATGTTGCAGATATTACCAAGGCGCCGTCTGGTATGACTGGTCTTGAGACCTCGCTTTCTCTGGGGCTGACCTATCTGGTGGAAGCAGGACACCTTAGCCTCATGCAACTGTTAGAGAAAATGACGGTCAATCCAGCTAGTCTCTATGATTTTAATGCTGGTTTTCTGGCCGAAGAAGGTCCAGCTGACATCACTATTTTCGATCCTAAAGCTGACCGCTTAGTCACCGATCACTTTGCGTCCAAAGCAGCCAATTCGCCTTTTATTGGAGAAGAACTTAAAGGACAAATCAAATATACCATCTGTGATGGAGAAATCGTCTTCCAAGCTTAGCAGACATTCATATAAAATCAACGTTCCATGTCATTTTGGAACGTTTTTTTATCAGAAAAAAGATTAACCTGAAATAGCATTCCCCTTTTACAAAAAAAACAGAATAATAGTAGAAAAAACATAGACTGGAGCTTTTATTGATGAAAAAGAAGCATCTTATTTTACCTGTTTTATCCACAATCCTTTTGGCGCCTGCCTTTTTGGCCCATCAAGTTGCGGCGGATGATGTTCAACCAGCTACTACAGTGTCAAATCTTAGTGACTCTGTTCAACAGCCAGCTGAAACTGAAGTAGCACCGACTAGTGGTGAATCTGCCGATGAAGCTAGTGTGAATGCAGCTATAGCTGCTAATGGTCAGGATGCATCAGGTGCGGCGGCTCCTGAAGCAAATTTGCCTGAGGCAACTATTCTTCACACAAATGATGTACACGGCCGTATCGTCGAAGAAAAAGGTGTTATCGGAGATGCCAAGCTTGCAGCTGTCATCAAAGAAGAACGTGCGAAAAATCCTCAAACTCTCGTTGTGGATGCAGGTGATGCTTTCCAAGGTCTGCCAATTTCAAATAGTTCAAAAGGGGAAGAACGTGCGAAGATTTTGAACGAAATCGGTTATGATGCAATGGCGGTCGGAAATCATGAATTTGACTTTGGTTTAGATGAAACTAAAAAATACAAAGAAATTCTCAATTTCCCACTGCTCAGCTCCAATACTTATGCCAACAATGCACGTGTTTTCCAAGCTTCAACCATTGTAGACAAGGATAAGAATGTAGAAGGTGATGAGTTTGTTGTGATTGGGGTGACCACTCCTGAGACAGCTACGAAAACCCACCCTAAAAACATTCAAGGTGTAACCTTCGCGGATCCAATCACAGAGGTCAATCGGGTGATTGACGAGGTCGAAGCGCGTGCAGCAGCAGAAGGCAAGACCTACAAAAACTATGTTGTTCTGGCTCACTTAGGTGTCGATACTACGACGCCACTTGAATGGCGCGGCTCTACTTTAGCAGCAGCCTTATCTGCAAATGAAAAGCTCAGAGGCAAACGTGTTACTGTGATTGATGGTCACTCTCATACAGTTGAGTCTACCACTTACGGAGAAAATGTGACCTACAATCAGACTGGCAGCTACTTACATAATATCGGTAAAGTTACCTTTAAAGCCAACCAACTTCTGGGCAATCCTCAGCAAATCCCAGCTGCAACAGCTAAAAAAGCTAGTCCAGACCCAGTTGTAGCAGAGATGGTTAAGAAAATTAAGGAAAAATACGATGCAGAAAATGCCAAGGTAATCGTGGCCAAGAGTCCTGTGGAGCTTAATGGTGACCGTGAAAATGTCCGCGTTCGAGAAACCAATCTGGGAAATGTGGTAGCAGATGCCCTTTACAAATACGGCCAAACAGGCTTTGCCAACAAAACAGACTTGGCTGTGACCAACGGTGGCGGACTGCGGGAAACCATTGCTAAAGGCAAGCCAATTACTAAGGGCAATGTCATCGCTGTATTGCCTTTCGGTAACACCATTTCTCAAATCAAGGTCACCGGACAAAATATCGCAGATATGTTTGCCAAATCTTTGGGCTCAATCCTACAAGAAAAAGATGGGAAACCTGTCTTGGATGAAAACGGCCAACCATTGCTAGAGCCAAGTGGCGGTTTCCTGCAAGTCTCTGGTGCTAAAGTTTACTATGACACAACCCTGCCAGCAGAGAAACGTATTCTTCACATCGAAATCAAGAATAAAGAAACAGGTGCTTATGAGGCTCTTGATCTGGCTAAGACCTATTACCTGACAACCAACGACTTCTTAGCAGCCGGTGGTGACGGTTATACCATGCTGGGTGGTGCACGTGAAGAAGGGCCATCTATGGATGTAGCATTTGCAGACTATCTGGAAAGTGCAGATTTGACGGCTTATGCAGTTATCAATCCTAATTCTCGCACGATTTCTATGTCTGCTAGCAAGGATACAGATGGTGATGGCTACACAGACATCGAGGAGATCAAACAAGGCACCAATCCAAATGATGCCGCTTCTAAGCCTGAACAAAGTAGCCCTACTACCCCAACGACTCCTAGCAATTCAGTAGTTCCATCTCACCTGAGCCAGCCGACCTATCAAGCTCCAGCGCAGGTTCGTCCTACAGGAGCAGTAAGTAAGCAAGAAACTCTTCCGCAAACAGGAAGCAAAAATCCTTTCCTTATTTCCCTCTTCGGATTGGTTCTGGGAACGTTCGGCGTAGCAAGCCTGAAAAAAACTCAAAAAGACTAAGAAAAATGAGGCTGGGACAGACAGCCATGACGACATAGCCGTCACCCACAGAAACA
>NZ_JPEN01000045.1 GCF_000767835.1 Streptococcus sinensis
CTGTAAAAAATAATTGATATTTTAAAAAATTATTCTTGACTTTTTACATAGAATGCCTCCTTTATGCTATTATCACTATTTTAGCATAAATATACAATTTTATGTTATAAAAAATGCAAGAAAAAAAATAGAAGAGGACTCGCCTTCTCCTATTTTTTTATAATACCAAATTCCTCATTTTTCTTTTGCAGCTGTGCTTCCTTGTGATTATCGTAAAGATTAGCCAAGAATTTTACGATTTCTTTTAGGATTGAATAAGTCGGAATGGCCACAATCATGCCCATAATACCATAAATATTGCTGGACAAGAGCAAAAGAACCATAATCGTAATAGGGTGAACCTTCATAACGCCGCCGACAATCCGCGGATAAAGGATATTCCCGTCAATCTGCTGGACAATAAGCATATAAATCAGTGCAACCAGCATTTTCTGCGGATCAGTAAAGGCGTAGGTAATCAGCATGGGAATCAAGCCGATACTTGGTCCTACATAAGGAATTAAATTGGCCAAAGCTGAGAAAATCGCAAAGACCAAAGCATACTTGAGACCAATCACACTGTAGCCAATAAAGGCCAGAGTTCCAATCAGCAGCGCATCAATCGAAATCCCACTGATGTAGCGAGCCACCGTGGCGTTCAGATTAGTTAACAGTTTGGAAATATTGAGCTTATCCCGCTTGAGAACTGTCCGCTCCAGCATCGGCAGCAATTTCTGACCATCCACGAGGAAATAAACCAAGAAAATCGGCGTCATAATTAAAATCATAATGGTATTAACGACTGCAGATACCACACTGCCCAGACTATTGGTTACACCATTTAAAATATTTTGCAGAATATCCACATAGGACAGATTGAGTTGCTGAATGGTAGATTGAATATTTAAACTCTTGAATAAAGGATTCTTGGATAATTGATTAACAAAGCTCTGAATTTCCCAATAGAGGCCCTGAGTCGAATTAATCAGACTGCTCAGCTGATTAATCAAAATTGGCAAAAGGTAGATGACACCAATCGTCAATAAGCCAAACAGCAGGAACAAAGTGATCAAAATTCCAAAAATACGCTTAATTTTTAACTTTTTTTCTAAAAATGTTACCAGAGGATTCGTGATATAATAGAGGAAGCCCCCCACAAGAAAGGGGATTAAGATGGTATTGATAACACTTACTACTGGCGTAATCATGTCTCCCATCTGGCGCCAGATAAAGAAGATAATCGTCAGCAGTAAAACCTCACTAGTCCAAAACATTAACTTACTTTTATGAAACATTTATACTCTCCTCTCAGTTATTTTACCATAATTTATGATAAAATAGAGGGGATTTTACAAAAGAAAGAATAAAAATGGAAAACATTATCAGCATGGAAAAGGTTTGGCTAGTTAAGAATGGTCAAACAATTTTAAAAGATCTGAATTGGCAGGTGAAAAAAGGAGAAAATTGGGCTATTTTGGGATTGAATGGCTCTGGTAAATCCACCCTGCTGCGTTTGCTCATGGCCGAACATTGGAAAACCGAGGGGGAACTGACGGTTCTGGGCACCACATTCGGACAAGGAGACATTCCTGAACTGAGAACTAAAATCGGAGTTGTCGGCTCTTTTATCGCTGAACGCCTGCCCAGTCGGATGCTGGCGGAAGAGATTGTCCTGACCGGCAAATACAAAAGCAGCATCCTCTACCGCCAATATGGAGAAGCTGAGCTGAATGAAGCTCGAGAAATGCTGCTTTCTATCGGGGAACAGGAGCTGATCGGCAGAGATTATGCCAGTCTGTCGCAGGGTGAAAAACAGCTGCTCTTAATCGCTCGTAGCTTGATGGAAACACCCGACCTCTTGATTTTAGACGAAGCGACCAGTGGTCTGGATTTATTTGCCCGCGAACGACTCTTGCAGCAGATTGAGAATATTGCTCGGCTAGAGCAAGCTCCCACCATTCTCTATGTGACCCACCATGCCGAGGAAATCACCTCTGTGATGGATCATGTCCTACTCTTAAAAGATGGAGAAATCATTGCTCAAGGAGCCAAAGAAGAGATTTTGACAAAAGAAATACTGAATCGCTTTTATCCACAGCCAGTTCAATTAATTGATCTAGGTGAGGGACGCTGTTTTGTGAAAGTAGAAGGTAATATTTCATGAAGCAATTTACAAATATCCTTTTTAATTTAGGCTATTTTCTCGTCTTGACGATGACAGCCATCGCCCTCCTTTTCCTGTCCGGGCAGATTTTGATTTCTCATACCTATATTCCGCTGCATATTGCAGAAGGCGTCAAATTCGTCACTAATCCTTGGTACTTCTATCCCCTTCTTATTCTCTTTCTTTTCGCGCTCTTCGGACTTCGACCGCTTTTGGAGAAGATAAAGATTCCCTACCTTTTAGTCGGATTGAGCCTGCTCTATATCGCAGCAGCATTCTTTCTCATCACCTCCTACAGCGGCATTATTCGAGCAGATGCCAAACATGTCTTTAATGCAGCTCTAGCCTTCAATCAGGGCGATTACAGCTCGCTTACGACCGTCGGTAGCTATATGTACCGCAATCCACATCAGCTGGGGCTGATGACCTTAGAGCGCCTCTATGCTTATATCTCCCCGACAACTCGGTTTGCCTTTGGCATGAATGTCATCTGGAGCTTGCTCAGTAATTTTCTAATCTATAAGATTGCAGCTTTGCTCAATCGCAAGGAAATTATTCAAAAATACACAATCTTGCTGACCTTCCTTTTCCTGCCCCAACTTTTTTTCGTACTTTTTATTTATGGGACTATCCCAGGCCTGTTCTTTTGTCTGCTTAGTCTTTATGCCTTTATCAAATTGGAGCAAAATGGCAATCTGCTCTACCTCCTTCTCGGTGCAGCCAGTATCAGCTTAGCCTGTCTTCTGCGAAATAATTATATTATCTTTGCTATCATGCTGCTTGGAATCTATCTCCTCTCCATTTTCTACAAATGGTCTTGGAAAAAACCGCTGGCTATTCTGCTGATTATCACTGGGATTGTCTTTTCAAATAAGGCTTTGAATACCTACTATGAAAACCTAATCGGACAGGAAATTGGTGTTGGAACTCCTAAGATTGCCTATATTACCATGGGTCTGAGAGATGATCCCAATCGTCAAACTCTGGGTGGCTGGTATGATGCTTATAATACTAAAATTCTCAAACGCAACAAGTACGATGAAAAAAAAGCAACTGCCATGGCAACTCAGGATTTGAAAGATCTTTTGCTGAACTTTTCCAAACATCCAGACTATGCACTCAAGTTCTTCTACGAAAAAGTTAAATCTACCTGGACAGAGCCAACTTTCCAGTCCATCTGGACTGGACCGCAGATTGAACGCCAGCAATATATGAGGCCGACTATCTTGCGCAGCATTTATGAGGAGAGAAAAGGTTATCAGATTGTTAATTTCCTGCTCTTAATTCTGCTAGCCAGCATCTATCTGCTCTCCTGTTTCTTTATCCTGCATAAATTTTTCGTCGCCGAGGAAAAGCTAACGCCTTTTGACCTCTATCCTTTCATCTTTCTCTTGGGCGGTGGACTTTTTCATTTCTTTTGGGAAACAAAAAGCCAGTATGTCTATATCTATGTCTTACTTCTACTGCCTACAGTGGCAGAAAGTCTGACCTGGCTGACTGAAAATTACGCACATTGGTTACCAATAAAACGAAAATAAGAAAAATCACTTGAAACAATCGACTAATAGCAGTCAATTTTCAAGTGATTTTTCATTTCGCATTCTGATTGAATCGTTTGCATTCATAGAGCCATTCGGTTTGTCTTCTAGCTCTGCTAGTGCCCTCTGGCATAGTTGACCATGTCATAGGGCAGGGTATTGGCTCTTTCTTTAAGCGAATAATTTTCTAGATTGTTGACATTTTGACG
Organism: Streptococcus sinensis; assembly: GCF_000767835.1. Lineage (GTDB taxonomy): Bacteria > Bacillota > Bacilli > Lactobacillales > Streptococcaceae > Streptococcus > Streptococcus sinensis. The sequence goes on from NZ_JPEN01000045.1 coordinate 3,891, forward strand.
CAGGCGTTTGGCATAGCTTGCTGAGATTAATTTCTTTTCTTCGTATTCAAAGATTGTTTTTCTTTCCAGATAGTAGCCCCACATCATTTCAGAAATGTTATTGGGTTTGATACGCGTAATGACTCGCTCAATAAAAGCACCGCTTCCGATAATCTCCGTTTCACGCAACCGAGAATCCTGCAAAAAAGTAATCAGAGAGGATTTGTAGATGCCTTTTAGATGTTCCAAACTTTCAATAATGACTTCGGTATTGGACAAGTAAAGCTCTGCTATTTCTTCAATATCCGTAGCAGTCAGACGCTTGGCACCTCTTTGATTCCAGGCTCGCAACCTAACTCCAAGGGTTACAATCTCATGAAGAAGCATACGCAGCAGGCGCAGCGTCACCAGAAACGTATAGGTGAAGCGCGAAGCTAGATTTCGGTTAATGCCCTGCTCTATGTTTTGTAGATAGCGCTGATAAAGGTGATAACTGCGATCGCTAATTTTCCCTTCCTCAAAAGCTTGCTCCAGACCATCATTTTCGATACTCAAAATCAGTAATTTTAGAGAAGCCCAATCTTGCTGAGTGGCCTTATCTTCCTGCTCAAGAATCAGATTTTCAATCCGGCCATGGTAATTGTCGATGGCGGCATAGAGAGGCGCCTTAGCCTTGGTTTGCTTAAGTTCCGCTTCCAGCTGTTCTACCACTTCATTCAAAATAGCAATGTGCATCAGGTGCTCTGCTTCCTCTTCTCTCGCTTCAGCTAGACGAGGAAGAGCCACCAAGCCTGTCAAAAAGCTGAGAAGGGTGACACCTGCAACCAAGAAAAGCAACAAAGGGTAATCCTGCTCCAGCTTGGTCGGTATCAAGAGAATGGTTGCAATGGATACCGTTCCTTTGACACCTGAAAAAGTGAGTAGCAGCATTTCCTTCAGGTAGTTTCCTAAGCTCTTATGTAGCCTTCTGATTCGAATAAAGTAAAAAGTGAACAACATGACAAAACGAAGGGCAAAGAGCAGGAAAGTCAGAAGAACAATACTCACTAGCAGCAAGAGATTATCGTAAATTGGGCTCTTTAAGATTGGCTCTGAAATCATTTCCAGCTCCATCCCTAAAATGATAAAGACCGAGCCGTTGAGCATAAAATTCACTGTGTTCCAGATGGTTTCCGTGACCGAATCCACCTGCGCTTCCAAAAGCGTAATCCGCTTGAAACGGCTGGCCTTAAAGATACCAGCGACGACTACTGCGATAATCCCTGAAACATGGATTTCCTCTGCTAAAAAGAAGGTAACTAAGGGCAGGCTCAACTCTAGCAAGAGCTCACTGGCAATATCTGACACTCGTGCACTCATCAAGAGCTTATGCAGCCAACGATTGAGGGCTGCGCTGACCATCCCGACAGCAAAACCACCGATGATAGAGAGGAACAATGAAACACTGGCTTTCTCTAGAGAAAAAGTCCCTGTCGCCCAAGCCAGAAGGGCTACACGGAAAGCTACCAGACCAGAAGCATCATTGAGCAAGCCCTCCCCTTTCAGGATATTTTGCACCCGCTTGGGGAAGGAAAAACGCTCTGAGAGAGAAGCAAAGGCAACCAAGTCTGTCGGCCCCAGAGCTGCTCCTACGGCGACACAGGCTGCCAAGGGCAAGGCTCCCCAAAGGACATGGGCAAGATAACCCAAACTCACGGTTGAAATAAAAATAACCGGAAAAATCAAATATAAAATGATTCTCCAATGCTTGAGAATACTAGTAATGTTACTTTCTTCAGCCTCCCGAAAGAGCAATGGCCCGATCACCAAGGCCAAAAACAGCTCTGTATCCAAGTGAAATTTCTCCTGAGGAAGGAGAAAACCAAGCGAAATTCCCAGCACTATCTGCACTAAGGGCAACGGTAGCTGAGGCAGGATACGATTGGTCACATTAGATACAACCAACAGGAGCAAAAAAACAATCGTGTAGAGAAGGATTTCCACTTTGAACCTCCTTTATCTTTGCTGGCAGCACTCTTTAAACAATTCTTTTTGCGCCGAAATCTTTTGATCAATTTTGGATAGGTCGCGGTGCTCAATCATCTTTTGGCAGCGCTCCATTTCTAAATTCACCAATTTTTTCTTGATTCGCAGCATTTTTTTATTCATCTTGGCTTCATCTAAAAAGCCAGCAGTCGTTTCTTCGTTGGCAGACTCGACGTATTTGTTTCGTAATCCAGCCAATTTTTCATGCAAATATTGCTTGTCCATTTTTTCTCCAAATGATTCCTCAGAAAGTTTTTAACAACTTTGGAAACCTTATTTTTCTTTTAATTTCTCAATCATGACCAAGAAAGGCGGATTGTTAATCTGATTGATGGTCTTGTAGAGGGCAACGGTGAAGTCCTGCTGGGGCAGCTGACTGACGAAGTCTAGCACCGCATCTTTTTCAACTTCTCCACCATCATGCCCATAGTAAATCATGATAGCTGCGCGGCCACCTTTTTCCAAGCCTCGACAAACCTTTTCCAAAGCTTCCAGAGTCGTATCGGGTCGTGTAATGACAGACTTGTCCGCTGAAGGCAGGTAGCCAAGATTAAAAATAGCAGCCTTGAAATGGTCTATGTATTGGTCCAGAGTCTCATGGCCTGCCAAGATTAGCTGGGCATTGTCCAAGCCAGCTTCTGCCAAGCGCTGCCGAGTCTTCTCCACAGCCTGCTCCTGAATGTCAAAAGCATAGACTTGCTTGGCCAACTTAGCTAGAAAGAGGGTGTCATGCCCATTACCCATGGTAGCATCCACAACGACATCTTCCTTGGTCACGACTTCCGCCAAAAATGCATGCGCCATCTGTAAGGGTCTTAACATACGAATTTCTGCTCCTTTGCTTTACAGCCTTGCTTGCTGCCACGGCGACACATTTCTGTCTCAATGGCATTGAGAACTTCCCATTTATTGAGGCTCCACATAGGACCAATCAACATATCCCGCGGGGCATCGCCCGTGATACGGTGAATGACAATATGCTTAGGGATAATCTCTAGCTGATCACAGATGATAGAGACATATTCCTCCTGACTGAGCAGCTGCAATCGCCCCTCATGGTAATCCCGCTGCATACGGGTATTGGTCATCAAGTGAAGCAAGTGGAGCTTAATCCCCTGAATGTCATTATCCGTCACACAGCGGCGGACATTCTCCAACATCATGTCATGGGTCTCTCCCGGCAGGCCGTTAATCAAGTGGGAGACAATCTCTGCCTTGGGAGCAAGCTTGCGGATGCGCTGGACCGTCTCCACATAGAGCTCATAAGAATGGGCACGATTGATGAGGTCCGAGGTCTCCTCATAGGTAGTCTGAAGCCCCAACTCTACGGTCACATGCATGCGCTCAGACAGGTCAGCCAAGTAAGCAATAGTCTCGTCCGGCAAACAGTCTGGCCGAGTCCCGATATTGAGTCCAACGACGCCTGGCTCGTTAATGGCTTGCTCATAGCGTTCGCGGATAACATCAAGCTTCTCATGTGTATTGGTGAAGTTCTGGAAATAAACCAGATACTTGCGAACATCCGGCCACTTGCGGTGCATAAAGTCAATTTCCTTATAGAATTGCTCGCGAATGGGCGCATCAGGCGCCACAATGGCATCACCAGAGCCCGAAACGGTACAGAAAGTACAGCCTCCATGTGCCACCGTCCCATCTCGATTGGGACAGTCAAAGCCCGCATCAATAGGCACCTTAAAAGTCTTCTCTCCAAAAAGTTTTCGATAATAATCATTCAAAGAATTGTAAGATTTCATACCTTCCATTCTACCACAAAAAGGAGTCTAGAAACAAAAATTTCCTCTTTCGCCAAGAAAGAAGGAAATCATCGCTCCCACTGATAATGCTTAAGGTCCACACAGCCATTAGCCTTGAGATCCACTCCCTCTGCCCAAAGCAAGTGTCTCTGGTCTTCCCAGCCAGGTGCGAGACCCCTGTTGCATTGACCACCCGATAGCAAGGATGCTTGCCACCATAAAGCTCGGACTGACTGAGAATCTTTCCCACCAAGCGGGCATTTTGGGGGCGCCCAATCAAGCGAGCAATCTGGCCATAGGTCGCCACGCGCCCAGCAGGAATCTCATCCACAAGAACTAAAACCGACTTGAGGATTTCAGCATTCAAAACGGACAATCACCTCCTCATCTCACTTGCTCCTATCTTAAAAAATCCAACTTTTTTTGTCAAGACAAAAAGGCTGGCAAAGCCAACCTTTCTCATCTATATTTATTTCTGCTTTCCTTTGAAACGCCATTGAAAGCGCAGCTTGTCGTAAAAGGGAAATTCGATATTGAGAATGGCAAAGCCCATCAAGACACCTCCGATAACATCAGTTGGATAGTGCACTCCCAAATAGACTCTGGATGCCATAATGGTCAAGATAAAGAGCAAGAGCAAGCCCTGTACCAGACGCTTGATGTGTTGATTTTGCATCCGTTGCTGGACGATAATAATCAAACTCCCCACCACAATAGCTGTCGCCATAGAATGTCCGCTCGGGAAAGAGTAACCGCCCTCTTCGACCAAATGCGAAAGACTCGGCCGGCTTCTTTGGTAAACCAGTTTAATCAGCTTAATCAAAATCCCATGTAAGATTAGATTTCCCGCTAGCAAGGCAGCTTCCAGCTTCCATTTTTTATAAAGGAAAAACAGGGAAAGAGCTGAAACCCAGATTATAATCCCCAACGGGTCAATTAAACTGGTGACCAGTTTGAAAAATGTCGTCAAAAAGGCGGGCAAGTCCCCCCGCAGCCAAGTTTGAATCGGGCTATCAAAGCCCACCAGCTGCTCAGGATAAAACTTGACTATGTAGCCTAATATGACGAAAAGTAAAAGGGCAAAAGAGCCCTTTGTTAGATAAGATTGTTTATTTTTCATAGCGTTTTAGAACGGGCGTCAAAAGCGTGTAAATCAGCCAGAAAGCCACCGCCCAAATCACTCCTTCTAACAGGTTAAAGGGGACAATCATGGTCAACAGATATTTACCTACACCAAAAACCTGACCGATATCAAAGTTTGCAAAGCGAGCATAAAGCGGAATAGCATAAAAAGCATTCAGTACAAGCATACTTGCAGTCAGACCCAAAGTTCCCAGGAATGATGCCAGCAAATAGCTCGTCAGATCTCTTTTCTTCTCCCAGAAAAGAGCAAAGAAGATGACAAAGACCAGAATAGCCGCAATATTTATCGGCATACCAATTAAGGTTTCCACTCCATGACCATTTAAGGCCAACTTTAAAACAGAGCGAATAAGCAGGACTGCTACAGAGCTCTTAAAATCCAAGAGAACCAAGGCTAACAAAATCGGAATAATCGAAAAATCCAATTTTAAAAACTCGGCTATCAAAGGGATTTGATAGAACATGAGCAGGAAAGACAGCGCAGCTAAAACCGCTACTGTCGCCATTTTGCGCGTATTTGTCATAACAGGTTCCTCCAATTTATAAAAATTAGAGAAGCTGGAAGGCTGTTAATACCAGACCCGAAAAAATCCTTTCATAATTTATAAGAGTATATAAAATGCCCCTTAAAATAAGATTAAAACGACCAATCGGTCCGGCACTTAACGCCTTTCGTCTTCTCCCATCCAGACTATACTGTCGGTTGTGGAATCGCACCACATCAGCTTGCGCTCGCGGACTTATTTGGCTAAGATATTTTAGATTTATCTAGGCGTCGCAGTCGAAGATAATACTTAAAGTATATCGAGACAAGACAACGACGAGAAAGCTAAAATAGCTAGTCAAATTTACCGCCGGTCGGGAATCTCACCCTGCCCTGAAGACATTCTTATCATAACAAAAAAAGCCTGCCAGAGCAAGCTTTTTATCTGATGTAATCGAAATAGTTTCAATTGTCCTACAGTCGGATTTTATTTCAGCTTATCCACTTCATATTCATGCACCAAATTCAATCCAGCAAAGTCCTGCTGACGCAAAGCTTCATAAACCATCATGCAGACAGCATTCGATACATTGAGGCTACGGACATGCTGGTCATTCATGGGAATACGCAGAGCCTTTTCTGGGTGGCGACGCATAAATACCTCTGGCAAGCCTTTATCCTCACGGCCAAACATAAAATAGTGCGGTTCTTCTGCTGCAAAGTTCTCCTCCGAGTAAACCTTCTCTGCAAATTTGGAAATCAAATAAAGTCGCCCATCCATCTGCTCCATAAATTCGTCCAGACTCTCATAGTAGGTGATGTCCAGCTTATCCCAATAATCCAGCCCCGCCCGCTTCATCTTGCGGTCGTCAATAGGAAAGCCCATGGGTTTGATGATATGAAGCGGCGAATTAGTCGCTGCACAAGTACGGGCAATATTGCCTGTGTTCTGTGGAATTTGTGGTTCAAAGAGGACGATATGATTTTGGTGAGACATGATTCTTTCCTGATTTTCATTAGAATAAAAAAATAGCCACACTGCCCGGAGTCAAGCTCAGCAAACAGCGTGGTTAAGGCATCATTAACTTACATCACAACAGGTTTGAGGTAAATCAATGAAGGTACTTCCTTAGTATATCACTTTCTTTTTACAAGTCAACAAAAAAGACTTGAAAAATTATATTTTTTTACACTTTAGCAAATTTTGCTAAAGCATGGCATGTTACAGAAACTAGCTACTTATTGGCAAAATTATGAAGAAAACAAATGAAAGAGCAGGAAAATCTGGAATTATCCAATTTATAGATGAAATTTTCACGAAAAAAGGGTATGATAGATACATATTCGGGAGGTATCTCATGAAAATTATAGTAGTTGGAGGCGGAAAGGTCGGAACGGCTCTTTGTCGCTCTTTAGTTGCTGAAAAACACGATGTCGTCTTAATTGAACAAAACGAAGCCGTTTTGAACCATATCACTAAACGCTATGATATTATTGGTATTGTCGGAAATGGCGCCAACTTCAAAATGTTGGAGCAAGCTGATGTGGAGCATTGTGACATCTTTATTTCTATAACAGAATATGATGAAGTAAACATGGTAGCTGCTGTACTAGCCAAGAAAATGGGGGCAAAAGAAACGATTGTCCGCGTACGGAATCCAGAATACTCAAACATCTACTTCAAGGAGAAAAATATCTTAGGTTTCTCTCTTGTGGTGAACCCTGAGCTTCTGGCTGCTCGCTACATTGCTAATATCATTGATTTTCCAAACGCTCTTTCTGTAGAAAACTTTGCTAACGGGCGAGTTGCACTCATGGAGTTCAAAATTAAAGATGACAGCCATCTCTGTCATATGAACATCTCACATTTTAGAAAAAAATTTGGCAATATCATCGTCTGTGCTATTGAAAGAGATGACAAGCTGATGATTCCAGATGGCGACTTCACCCTTCAGGTAAATGATAAGATCTTTGTCACTGGAAATCGCCTCGAAATCATGCTTTTCCACAATCAAGTCCGTCCAAGAGTCGTAAAAAGTCTGATGATTATTGGTGCAGGAAAAATTGCCTACTATCTTCTCAGCATCCTCAAAAATAGTAAAATTGACCTTAAGGTTATCGAAACTAACCGTGAACGTGCTGAATTTTTCAGTCAGGAATTTCCTGAAGTTTATGTCGTCCATGGAGATGGTACTGCTAAGGATATTCTGCTGGAAGAAAGTGCCACTAATTATGATGCTGTAGCTACTCTAACTGGGGTCGATGAAGAAAATATCATTACATCCATGTTCTTAAACAATCTTGGTGTCCAAAAAAATATCACCAAAGTCAATCGGACCAGTCTCCTAGAAATTATTGACAAGCAAGATTTTGCAAGTATCGTTACTCCAAAGGGAATCGCTGTAGATGCTATTATGCACTTTATCCGCGGACGTTACAATGCTCAATTTTCAAGCCTTGAAGCTCTGCACCATGTGGCTAATGGCCAAATCGAGACATTGCAATTCCAAATCAAGGAAGAAAATAAGATGACCGGTCGTCCCCTAGCTCAGCTTAAATTGAAAAAAGGTATCTTGATTGCTGCCATTATTCGTCAAGGAAAAGCAATCTTCCCAACTGGAGATGACTCTCTTCAAGTCGGTGATAAGATTATCGTAACAACCTTGATTCACAATATTACCAAAATCTATGATTTACTAGAGGGGTAGTTCCATGAACAAGTCTATGATTCGCTATCTACTCTCAAAATTATTGTTAATTGAGGCCGCGCTCTTGATTGTCCCGACCATCGTTGCACTTATTTACCGTGAGCCCTTGCATATTTTTATCGCAATCGGCTCCACCATGGCTATTTTATTGGCTTTGGGAGGTCTGGGCAGCTGCTTTAAGCCCAAAGATGTCCATATTTATGCTAAGGAAGGTGTGCTGATTGTTGCCCTCTGCTGGATTCTCTGGTCCTTCTTTGGCGCCTTGCCCTTTGTTTTTTCTGGTCAGATTCCCAATATCATTGATGCTTTCTTTGAAGTCAGCTCAGGCTTTACAACAACCGGAGCTACTATCTTAAATGACGTTTCTGTTCTTTCTCATTCTCTGCTCTTTTGGCGCAGCTTTACCCATCTGATTGGAGGAATGGGGGTGCTGGTCTTTGCCCTAGCCATTATGGACAATGCCAAGAACGGCCATCTGGAAGTCATGAAAGCCGAGGTGCCAGGTCCAGTTTTCGGAAAAGTCGTTTCCAAATTGAAAAATACTGCGCAGATTCTCTATATCATCTATCTGGCCCTCTTTGCTCTCTTTGCTGTGCTATATTATCTGGCAGGCATGCCACTCTATGATAGTCTAGTGATTGCTATGGGAACCGCTGGTACCGGAGGTTTTACCGTCTACAACGATGGAATAGCACATTACAATAGCTCGCTTATTACTTATCTGGTTAGCTTTGGAGTGCTGACATTCGGTGTCAATTTCAACCTCTATTACTACCTCCTAATCCGCAAATTCAAGACCTGTTTTAGCGATGAAGAACTGCGAAACTATCTCTGGATTGTCTTTCTTTCAACAGCCTTGATTGCCTTTAATATCGCCCATCTCTATGATGGATTTGCTAAGAGCGTGGAGATCTCTTTCTTCCAAGTATCGAATATCATTACTACAACTGGTTTTGGTTATGGCGATACTGTTGAATGGCCACTTTTTGCTCAAGTCATCCTCCTTATTCTTATGTGCCTCGGAGGATCGGCTGGGTCAACTGCCGGTGGTTTCAAGCTTATTCGAGGGATTATCATCGCTCGTATCGCCAAGAATCAAATTCTCTCCACTCTTTCATCAAATCGGGTCCTAACGATGCATGTCAATGGAACTGTTGTGGACAAAGACACTCAACACAAGGTGCTGAAATATTTAGCAGTTTATATTTTGATTATAGTTAGCTTGATTTTCATTATCAGTATGGACAATAATAATTTTATGACTGTTGTAAGCGCGGTGCTAAGTTGCATTAATAATATCGGTCCCATGATTGGAACGACTGATAGTTTCTCTATCTACAGCCCATTTTCTAAAGTCCTATTTTCTCTTGCCATGATTGCAGGACGTTTAGAAATCTATCCAATCCTTCTGCTCTTTTTACCAAAGACTTGGTCAAAGAGATAATATAAAAGATCTGAAACGAACGAATTTTAATTTGGAGCAATTTCCAAACTGCATTTGTTCGTTTTTCTGCCCTATTTCGATTTGTAGGCTAATAATAAGCAAAGATGATTATGGACTATTGACAACAGTAGCTAGCCACCATCATATAAAGGAGATCCAAATGCCTATTCGTCAAGCAACTCCTCAAGATATTCCTGTATTAAACCGTTTCCTCCAGCAAATTCTGCTGGTCCACCATCAGGTGAGGCCAGATATTTTCAAGGACAAAGGAAGAAAATTTACCGATGAAGAACTGGAAAGACTGATGGCGCAAGAGCATACACCTATTTTCGTTTATGAAAATGAAGAGGGCAGACTTTTAGGCCATCTCTTCTGCTCCATCAAAGAAACCACCAGCCCCGTTCTCAATCCAGTCAAAACCCTTTTCATTGAGGATCTTTGTGTAGATGAGCAAGCTCGTGGCCAAAAAATCGGTGAGCAGCTTTTTGACTTTGCTGAAAAGTATGCCAGAGAAATCGGCTGCTATAATCTAACTCTTAACGTCTGGAATGATAACGACGGCGCAGTGCGCTTTTACGAGCGACAAGGACTCAAGCCACAAGAAACTATTTTAGAAAAAATCCTTTAAAGCATGAGCAATGTGGAAGAAAAACAAATTGTCAGTCGCCAACAAATCTTGGATGCTGTTGATTGCCTGATCATTAAATAAGACTATGAACCCCTCTCTGTCGAGTACATTAGCAAAACTTCTCTTGAGATAGTTATTAGAAACAAAAGATTGAGCCTGCTCAGTCTTTTTTAGCATCAAAAACGATTACTAACTAAACCCAAACTCCAATGAAGCTTTACAGTTGTGAATGAAACTGCCGAACCAAATAAGAATAATCTAAAAACTTCACCAGATGACTCCAGTGAAGTTGTGATTTATTTATATTTTAAAGCCCGTTTGAAGGTCTTCCAAGCTCCCAAGTCATCCGTCTGCAAGACAAGGCTTGAGTAAATCCGCGCGATGAAGACTGTCATGATAATCGCAAAAGCAGCTGTAATTCCTAGAGAAATCCAAGATTCCAAGCTCGTCGCATAACCATTGATAGCTCGGAAAGGCATGAAAAAGGTTGAGATGAAAGGAAGATAAGAACCAACCTTCAAAATCACATTATCTCCTGCTGCCCCCAAAGCTGAAACTCCCATGAAGCCAACTAAAATCAGCATGATAACCGGCGAAAGGACTTTTCCTGTATCTTCTGCTCGCGCCACCATCGAACCAAGAAAGGCCGACAAAACGACATACATAAAGATGCTGACAGCTACAAAAGCTAGGGTATTCAAAGACACAGCTTCTCCGATATACTGCTGAATGGCTGGATTACTCTTCAAGACTTGGGATACAAGAGGAATCCTGTCCGCAAAGAGAAAGGCTGCCAATCCACCAAGGACATAAATACCTAGATGGCTAAGAATCACTGCAAAAATCCCAATCATACGGGCATAGAAATAATCTGTTGCCTTAATGCTGGAGAAGATGACTTCCATGATTTTTGTGCCTTTTTCACTGGCCACATCTTGAGCAGTAACGCTGGCATAAGTAATCAAAATCATATAGAGCAGGAAGCCCAGTCCTATTGCAGCAAAGGTCTGAACCATCTTCTTACTTTCTTTATTTTCATCGATTTTTTCTTCAAACTGGACTGTCCGCGCAAGAATCTGACTCTGCTCATCTGATAAATGGGCCTGAGCCAAGTTTAAAGCCTGCTGGACCTGAATAAGGGAATTGGACAGAGCCATTTTCGTAGCAGCATTCATGCTGGTTTCTGCATAGTAGGTAGCAGAAAGCTGTCCATCTCTTTCCTCAATCGTCAGATAGCCCGCGATTTTCTTATCTTTTACAGCCTGTTTAGCTGCGGCTTCATCTTTGTAATGAAAACTCAGCTGTTCTTCAGCTCTTAACACTTCTCTGACAGAATCAAGCTGGGTCAGGACTGCTACCTTTTGAGAGGAAGCCATAGAGCTTCCCTGAAGATAACCGATCCCCAAGCTCAGCCCAAGAAAGAGAAAAGGAGACAAGACCATAAAGACAAAACTCCAAGACTTGACATGACGCAGGTAGGTTTCTTTGATTACGATTAACATTTGTTTCATACTTCCACCCCTGATTCTAATTTGAAAATTTCATCAATTGTCGGTGCCTGCTGATCGAAAGTTGCCACATAGCTTCCCTGAGTCAAGCGATCAAACAATTCAGGACCAGCTGTTTCATCATCTAGAATCAATTTCCAGATTCCTTGCTTGGTCTGCGTCACTTTGACAACATGAGGCAGGGCTTCTAATTCAGCCTGAGACAGGTCACTTGAGACGAAAAGACGAGTCTTGCCATATTGGTTACGGACTGCCTGTACATCGCCATTGAGAACCACTTGCCCGTCACGAATCATCAAGACATCATCACACAGCTCTTCCACATTTGTCATGACATGATCCGAGAAGATAATCGTCGCTCCGCGCTTTTTCTCCTCAACAATGACTTCCTTCAGGATTTCAGTATTGACAGGATCCAGACCGCTGAAAGGCTCATCTAAGATGATCAAGTCTGGCTCATGCAGGAGCGTGATAATCAGCTGAACCTTTTGCTGGTTCCCCTTGGACAAACTCTTGATTTTGTCGGTTAATTTGCCCTTGACCTGTAGCTTTTCCATCCATTGAGGCAGTTTTTCTTTGACAACGGCTGTCGGCACTCCCTTTAGATTTGCCAGATAGCGCACTTGCTCAAAGACTGTCAGCTTAGGCATCAGGCTTCTCTCTTCAGGCAGATAGCCAATCCTGCTATAAGTATCCTGCTTGATCGCCTGCCCTTCGAAACGAATCTCCCCAGTATAGTCTAGGAAGCGCAAAATACTGTGAAAAATCGTTGTTTTCCCAGCACCGTTTTTCCCAATCAAACCAAGGATATGCCCCGACTTGGCTTCAAAATCAATACCGAACAGAACTTGCTTTTGCCCAAAACTTTTTTCTAGTTTTTCTACATGAAGCATATAAAACCTCCTAGTATGATAATAAGATTATTATACTACTTTGAAAGCAGTTTTTCATCTTTTTGTCCTACTTTACAAAAAAAATCTTCTAGGTTTTGAATAAATAAAATATGGAAAAACACTCCAGCTAACGCCGCAAAAAAACGAATGAAGCTAAAACACCTCATTCGTTAATCGTATTTTATAAATTATTCTTTATTGACCACCCATTTGAGGAGCTTGGTCAATAGAGCCCAAAGAATAATACTGATGGTGACAATGTAAAGCCAGGCATTCTTGTCCGTTGCCCAAGGCAGGGGGACATTCATACCAAAGAAGCCGGTGATAACGGCTAAAACTGCTAGAAGGACCGAAATAATGGTCAAGACAGTCAAATTATCATTCAGATTGTTGTTCAGGATATTATTGTAGGAGCCCGAAAGCTGGCTAAGAACCTGAGCAATCAAATCCGTCATTGAAACCAGCTGACGTGCCTCAATCATAGCATCCTCAAATTGCTCGGTTTCTAGTTCATCAAAGCCACGATAAACGGCATGACTCTTGATGTGCTCCAAAAGCATGTTGTTTTGCTTGGCTGCTGCCACCAGATAGACCATGGAGGTTTCTAAGTCCGAGAGGGAAAACAGGTGCTTTTTGGTAGTTTTCTGACGCAAAATCCGGTTAATCTCATCCTTACGCTTGTCCAGCTGCTCAATGACTGGATAGTAAGAATTAGAAATCAACTCCAGACTAGCAAAAAGGAACTTATAGACCGACACTGGCTCATGATGCTCCGTGTAGGCCTTCATCATATCGACCACATAGGCATTGTCCTCATTACTAATCGTAATCAGACGATTGCTTTGGACAATAAAGGTCATGGGCAAGGTTTCGTAATAATCTTTTTCTGTCGCCAAATTCAACACATTATAGATGAAAAGAACCGTTCCATTCTCACGGTTGTAGTCCATGTGAGCCCGCTCATTTTTATCCAGCGCATACTCGATAGTTTCAAGGTCGATATTATAATCCTGATAAATCTGTTCATTCTTTTCGATATCATCTGCGTCAATGTTAATCCAGACAGATTGGTCTTTTAGTTTTCTTTCCAGAAACATGGAGCTCCTTTCTGGGATGTAGAATAATTGTCTAGTAGCTAATGCCTAGCTCCCCCCATAAGTTCATAGTCAAATATCTTATGTCACGACAAGAAACCAAGTAAATCGATATTATTTTCTAAACATAAGTGTAAGGCAGCTAGAAAAATCACATAGGAGTTGCCGTAGCCTACTTAGATTGCTCTGCAATCAAGTAAACTTGCTGTGTTACATCTTCTCTAATTAAGTTCGGACTAAATCCTCGGAAAGGAACAAGCTAAACTGAACACGCCCTAAAAGCATCGAGAAAAAGATAAAATCTTATAGGAACTCTGGTTCCTTCGTCAATTTTCCTATTTTCTTCTCGCCTTTCTAACGGGCTCTGCATCTTAATCACATCTTCTCTTCTAACTTCACATCCGGATACTTGTCCGCAAACCAGCGCAGGGCGAAGTCATTTTCAAAGAGGAAGACAGGCTGGTCAAAGCGGTCTTTGGCTAGGATGTTCCGGCTAGAAGACATGCGCTCGTCCAGGTCATCTGGTGAAATCCAACGGACAGTCTTTTTGCCCATAGGATTCATGACCACTTCAGCATTGTATTCATTTTCCATACGGTGCTTGAAGACCTCAAACTGAAGCTGACCGACAGCGCCCAGCATGTACTCGCCCGTCTGGTAATTGGTGTAAAGCTGAATGGCCCCCTCTTGCACCAGCTGTTCAATCCCCTTATGGAAGGATTTTTGTTTCATGACATTCTTAGCTGAAACCTTCATAAAGATTTCAGGAGTAAAGGTTGGCAGAGGCTCAAATTCAAACTTATTCTTGCCCACAGTCAGGGTATCACCAACCTGATAAGTTCCAGTATCGTAAACCCCGATAATATCACCAGCCACGGCATTGGTCACATTTTCCCGACTCTCGGCCATAAACTGGGTGACATTAGACAGCTTGGCCGTTTTTCCAGTGCGAGGCAGATTGACACTCATACCTCGCTCGAACTCGCCAGAAACGATACGGACAAAGGCGATACGGTCGCGGTGGCGCGGATCCATATTGGCCTGAATTTTAAAGACAAAACCTGAAAAGTCTGGGCTGAGCGGCTCGACTTCCTCACCGTCTGTCTTCTTGTGGCCATGCGGTTCAGGAGCAAACTTGAGGAAGGTTTCCAGAAACGTCTGCACGCCAAAGTTGGTCAGGGCTGAGCCAAAGAAAACAGGTGTCAGCTTGCCAGCCAAAATTGCTTCTTCCGAGAATTCATTTCCAGCTTCGCTCAAGAGCTCAATATCTTCTTTGACTTGCTCATAGAAAGGATTGGAAGCAAACAGCTGGTCGCCTTCTGCCAGGGTTGCAAAGCGCTCCTCGCCCTTATAAAGCTCCAGCCGCTCATTGTAGAGGTCATAAAGTCCTTCAAAGCTCTTCCCCATCCCAATCGGCCAATTCATCGGGTAGCTGGCAATACCCAAAATCTCTTCCAGTTCTTCCAACAAGTCCAAGGGCTCGCGACCGTCACGGTCCAGCTTGTTCATAAAAGTGAAGACTGGAATTCCACGGTGCTTGACAACCTCAAAGAGCTTCTTGGTCTGAGCCTCAATACCCTTGGCAGAGTCAACAACCATGACCGCAGCATCCACCGCCATCAAGGTCCGGTAAGTATCTTCTGAGAAGTCCTCGTGCCCCGGCGTATCTAAGATATTAACCCGCTTGCCATCGTAGTCAAACTGCATAACAGAGGAAGTCACAGAAATCCCCCGCTGCTTCTCAATATCCATCCAGTCAGATTTGGCAAAATTACCAGTCTTTTTCCCCTTGACTGTCCCAGCCTCACGAATCTCGCCCCCGAAGTAGAGCAACTGCTCCGTAATGGTCGTCTTCCCCGCGTCCGGGTGGGAGATAATGGCAAAGGTTCGGCGTTTCTTAATTTCTTCTTGTAAAGTCATCTTCTTCTCTTTCTTTCATTTTAGGATAATGGTGAATGTTAGTAGAACTTTTTATATTTTACATCGGAGTATTCCAATCCTTTCAACCTACCTATTATAGCGGATTTAGCGCTATTTTTCAATGATATAGAAAAGATAAAAATCGCCCTTTCGAGCGATTCAGTCTAAGAGCTTGTCAAAATAAAGCAAGAAAACGAACAAATTCAAATTGGTTCTCTTACCAAAATGATATTTGTTCGTTTTTTTATCCTATTTCAGCATTTGAAATTAGTTTCCCAAGTAGATTACTAATCAGAAATCTTTTGCTTTAGCTTTATTATTTTTCGACAACTTGTGCTAATTTTTCCTGCAGAGGAGCTAGTTCCCAGCCCTCAATCTCGTTTAGCTCGTAATCACTGACAGCTAGGCCTTGGTATTGCAAACCATAATTACTACAAAAACGATTCATAACATAGTCTAGCATTTCTACTTCCTTGCTTGGTTGTGAGCCTTGGAGAAGGAAGAACACCTGCTTTTCTTTCAGTGCTTCAGTCGGATAAGGCACATCTGCAACGCGGTCTAAGAATGTCTTGAGGAGTCCAGAAAATGACCACCAATAAATCGGGCTTGTGAAAACGAGGACATCCGCTTGACTTAACTTTTCATATACTTGAAAGAACTGATCCTGCTCTGCTTTTTGACCATATTGCTCAATATGATAATCCACTAAGTGTACGGTTTCAAATTCTTTTCCAGCTAGAAATTTCTTAGCAAATTTTACACTATTTCCGTCCTTATTTGGACTGGCATTTACTAAATAAATCATGACTGCTCCAATCTAATTTTCCTTATAAAAATTTACACTTTTCGTTCAAAAACTACTCCGCTTTATGAATATCTTCTTTCATTTCATCAAGATTGAACTTGGCAAAAAGGTATTTGCGATCTTGGACTGGGAAGCGCTGATCCAACTGATCTACGGCTCCCAGCTCCACGATCCCCTCTTTTATAACAAAATCCAATACGTGACCACCAAAGGTATGGTCGTCCGAAATAAAGTGAAGATGATATCCCGCTACACTGACACCGTGAAAAATTTCGGGTGTCCAAAATCCAACAATGGTTCCAGAAACATTGTCTGCATGGTACTCTGGCTGACTCACTGCCACCTCAGCAAACTTTTTTTCTGAGGTTGATTTTGGAATCATCCGCACATGCATGTGAGCAAAGTCCCCGTGAATCTTGATGGAGCGAAATAGATTTTCCCCATCATAATAGGATTCAATCCGCTTTTCCAGCTCTGCATCTGTCATTTCAAAACGCTGCCGGAAAATGACTTCCGCCTGATGGGGAACAACCGCAGCGTAAGGAACAGTCACATCATCTGAGACCTCCACAACTTCTGGTGCATCTCCAGAACCTTTCGCCTGATAGGCCTTCCCATCAAGAACAATCAACTCCCCGTCAATGGAATCCAGTGTACCAATCCCCAAATCGCCGTATTTCAGGAGCTCACCAATTGTCATACTCCCTCCATAAAGTCCAGCCATCAAAGCTCCCAGAGTATTATACTGAAATAATTTCACTGGCTCTGCCATTTTTTCTCCTACATCAACAAATTTTTGTATTTTCTAATTCACTTAAGTATATCATATTCTGATTGAAATTCAAAAAATGCGTTTAGTAGATGATGGAGAAGGCCGCGGGATGCTTTAAATCAATTGGGCTTCCTCAATACCGGCATCAGCGAGGATTTGAGCCACGCGGTCAAACTTAAGTCGAAAATGCTCTAGCTTGTGACCGTCGGAGCCAACTGAAAAGCGCTGACCGCCCAGCTCCTTGACTAGCGAAAGAGCATAGATATAGAGTTCCTCATGACCGTAAAGATACATGGACTTGCAATTTAGCTCAAAGGCCAGACCATAATCAATCATCTTTTGAAAAAGCTGTCGCAGCTCTGGTTCAAAAGTTTTTAACTCCTCTACGGTAAGCGCAAATTTTCGGAAACCATAGTCGAAGTGGGCTAAGACATCTGCTGGCACAGCCTCAATAGCCTCTTCCAGCTCTCTTAGGTAGCGGGGAACCAGCTCCATCTTGTCCAGCTGCAAGACCGGAACTTCCAGATAGTCAAAACTGCCATTGTGATGGACAGACAGGAGCTTGAGGTCATAATCCTTGTCCGCTAGGAAAGCCAAAATATCGTCCTTACGCGGAGCATAATAGCCGATTTCAATGCCCTTTTTGATGCGGTTGTCATATTGCTGGTTCAGCTCTGCTATTTTTGCTGAATAGGCCTCATAGTCTGGCACATCATCATGGGGCGAGGCAGCTTGGTAAGGGTAGGGATTGGACAAATCATAATGCTCGGTGGTGACAATCTCGCCCTCATAATGGTCCAGATAGTCACAGAAATCCGCCTCGGAATCATAGGAAAAATAAGTATGAAGATGGTTGTCACGCATGCTTGCTGCCTTTCTGCTAATCTCGTATCCGTTTAGTAATTATCAATTTCAGGTCGGTCATGAATCCGACTTTGCCTGCCCTGACGAGCTTGGAGGACAGCCTCCACCTGATTCAGACTGACCCCAGTCTCGACTAGGGCGACCGCCAGATGATAGAGCAGGTCAGCTGTTTCATTGGCAATCTCATCCTTGTCAGCATTTTTAGCCGCAATGACTACCTCCGTCGCTTCTTCACCGACCTTTTTGAGAATCTTGTCCAGCCCCTTGTCATAGAGATAGCTGGTGTAGGAGCCTTCCTTGGGCTCTTTTTTGCGTTTGAGGGCTTCTTGATAGAGGTTTTCTAGCATCATATCTCCTTTATTACAATTCTGATTTTACTATACAAATCAATTCTTTCCGATGGCATACTGGTATCTTGATGCTGACTTCTTCGTTTTATATTTGCATTCACCAAGTACTAAAATAAAGCAAGGGAGCTTTTAGTCAGTTTTGCCGTCTTCTTCATCCCAGATTTTATGGAAAAAGCAGGACTTAGCACCCGTATGGCAGGCTGCTCCTAGCTGCTCGACTTCAATCAGCAAAGTATCTAGGTCGCAGTCAGCTGTGATTTTTTTGACAGTTTGATAGTGGCCGCTGGTGGCTCCCTTATGCCAAAGCTCCTGACGTGACCTGCTCCAGTACCACATCTGTCCGCTAGTGCGGGTCAGCTGGTAGGCTTCTTCATTGAGATAGGCCAGCATGAGTACTTCTTTGCTGGTGTGGTCTAGGATAATGGCAGGTATGAGGCCGCCTTGCTTTTGAAAATCCAGTTTTACTTCTGTCATCAGATGCGCACCTCCAATCCGGCTTCCTGCATGGCTTTTTTGGTCTCTGCGATAGAAACCTCACCATAATGGAAAATCGAAGCCGCCAATGCTCCAGTTGCCGCAGTCTTTTCAAAAACTTCTAGAATGTGCTGACTATTGCCTGCTCCGCCCGAAGCAATAATAGGTACCGATACGACTTGAGAAACGGCTTCCAGCATAGGCAAATCAAAACCAGACTTGGTCCCGTCCTTGTCCATGCTGGTCAGAAGAATCTCTCCCGCCCCCAGACGGACGGCTTCTTGTACCCAATCTAAAAGATCCCGACCGCTGTCCTTGCGACCGCCAGCCAGATAGACATGCCAGCTGCCATCCGCTTCTTTCTTAGCATCAACAGCCAGCACTACACATTGACTGCCGAATTTCTCAGCACAGTCCGCCAAAAGTTGAGGATTGGCTATTGCCGAGGAATTAACTGCCACCTTATCCGCCCCAGCTTTGAGCATCTTATTCATATCCTCAACCGTGCGAATGCCACCACCGACAGTAAAGGGAATGAAGACCTGCTCCGCCACGCGCCGAACCATCTCGACCGTCGTGTCCCGCTCCTCATGGGTAGCCGTAATATCCAGAAAAACCAGCTCGTCACAGCCAGCCTCGTAATAAGCCTTGGCAGCATCGACCGGATCTCCGACATCGGTCAGATTGACAAAGTTAATCCCCTTAACTACCCGGCCGTCCTTAACATCCAGACAGGGAATGATTCGTTTTTTCAGCATAGCTAATCCTCGTCTATTTCCTTTAATTGGCTTAGTGAGATATTTCCCTGATAGTAAGCCTTGCCCACAATGGCACCAGCCAAGCCCAACTTTTTCAGCTCCTCTAAATCTTCTGCTGATTGGATACCTCCAGAGGCAATGACCCGAGCTTGTTTTAGAGCTTTCAGCAATTCTTGGTAATGCTGGATATTGGGACCGGTCAGAGTTCCGTCTCGATCCACATCTGTATAGACGAAGAGCCGAACACCGATTTTTTCCATAGCCAGAGCCAGACTGACATAGTCTTGGTCGCTGGTTTCCAGCCAGCCCTCGGTTGCAACCAGACCCTTTTTAGCATCAATACCAACAACAATCTTATCACTGCCAAAACACTGGAGAGCCGCTTCTACAAAGGCCGGATTCTTGACTGCCATGGATCCAATGATGACACGGTCAATTCCGACCGCTAGGTAATCTTCAATCTGTTCTAGACTGCGGATACCGCCACCGACTTGGATGGCCAGTCCTGTCTCCGCCTTGATACGGGCAATCAAATCACGATTTGCAGCCCAACCTTCTAAGGCTCCATCCAAGTCAACCACATGAATCATGGTAACCCCGGCTTCTTTGAAAACTCGAGCTTGCTCCAAGACATCGGGATTGACTACCGTCTTCTGACTAAAATCCCCTTTAAAAAGGCGGACGGCTTGGCCGTCTTTGATATCAATAGCGGGTAGTATTTTCATAGACATACTCCTTAAACTTCTCTAGGATACCGAGACCGACAGCACCTGACTTTTCTGGGTGAAACTGACAGCCAAAGACCGAGCCTCTATGAATCATGGCAGGAATTGGCAGCCCATAATCAGCCGTCACATCCAAGTACTCCTCTGGAACATCTGTATAGTAGCTATGGACAAAATAAACAGCCTCCCCTTGCAAGCGATTTGTTAAAGCAGACGGCTGCTGAATCTGCAAGTCATTCCAGCCCATGTGAGGCACAGGCAGACCAGCCCGATCTGGAATCCGACGGCAGACACCGGGAATAAAGCCCAACCCTGAAGTTTGTCCATTTTCCAGCCCGACCTCCAGTAAGAGCTGCATGCCTAGGCAGATACCCAAGAAGGGCTTTCCGCCAGATACAGCCTCCTGTATAGGACCAATCAAATCACGCTTCTGCAGCTCCTGCATAGCCGTCCGAAAGGCACCAACTCCCGGCAAAATCAAGCCATCAGCAGCTAAAATTTCCTTCGGATTAGCAGACAGCCTAGCTTCTGCACCAATAGCAGCCAAAGCCCGCAACACATTGGCTGTATTGCCTGCATCATAATCAATTACAATTATCATATCTGTTTCCTTTTTAAGTGGAGAAATGGGGGTTAGAGCATTCCCTTGGTCGAATTAACCCCATGAATCTCTGGATTGATCGTAATAGCCTCGCGCAGAGCTCGTCCAGTCGCTTTAAAGAGACTCTCAGCCTTGTGGTGGCTGTTCTTGCCATGCAGGATTTTCAAGTGCAGATTCATCTGCAGATTAAAGGCTAGGGCTTGGAAAAATTCCTCTATTAGCTCAGTGTCAAAACTCCCTAGCTTGGGATTGTCAAAGGCTGCGTCAAAGACTAGGTAGGAACGGCCTGATAAGTCCAAACTAGCCATACCTAGCGTTTCATCCATGGGCACAAAGCTAGTGCCATAGCGGTTAATGCCAGCCTTGTCTCCCAGAGCCTGACGCAAAGCCTGACCCAGCACGATGCCCACATCCTCTACCGTATGGTGGCTATCCACCCAGAGATCGCCTTCGGCCTTAACTGTCAGAGAAATCCGACTGTGGCGAGCAAAGAGGGTCAACATGTGGTCAAAAAATCCGACACCGGTCTCGATAGCTACCGGCTCCTGTTGGTCGAGATTGACAGCCAGTTCAATATCGGTCTCCTGTGTTTTGCGCTTGATTTCAGCTTGTCTCATAACTTTTCCTCCTATTTTTCCAGCCTGCGGGATTCGATGGCTCGGGCGTGAGCCTGCAAGCCTTCCGCATAAGCCAGCTTGGTGATATCTTTTTCCGCTGCCCAGACGGCTTCTCTACTGTACTGAGTGTACTGGATGCGCTTGATAAAGTCATGGACACCCAAGGCTGATGAAAAACGGCTGGTGCTGGTTGTCGGTAAGACGTGATTGGCTCCCGCATAGTAATCACCGATTGGCTCACTGGTATAATGCCCCAGAAAGACTGAGCCAGCATTTTCAACCTGATCCAGATAGCTGTAGGCATCGTCCATAGCAATCTCTAAATGCTCAGGTGCCACCTGATTCATGAGCTCAAACATGGCTTCCTTAGAAGGTGCAAGGATGATACGACCGTTATTTTCAATAGAAGCACGCGCGATTTCCTCTCGTGGCAGCTCTTTCAGCTGTCTGTCCAGCTCTACTTCGACCTGATTTGCCAGCTCCTCTGAGTCAGTCACCAGAATAGCCCGAGCCAGCTTATCGTGCTCAGCCTGAGATAGAAGATCTGCCGCCACATAAACTGGACTGGCTGAACGATCCGCAATGACTCCGATCTCAGAAGGACCGGCAATCATATCAATTCCCACAAGGCCATAAACCATTTTTTTGGCTGTTGCCACAAAGATATTTCCCGGCCCAGTAATTTTATCCACCTTGGGAATGGTCTCAGTCCCGTAGGCCAAAGCTGCCACACCTTGAGCACCGCCCACTTGAAAAATCCGATCAACACCCGCCAATTTTGCTGCAACCAGAATCGCTGGGGTAAAATGCTCCTGTGGCGGTGTGATCATGATAATTTCTTTAACACCGGCAATCTTGGCTGGGATAACATTCATAAGGACGGAGGAAGGATAGGCTGCGGTGCCGCCGGGTACATAGGTGCCGACCCGCTCAATCGGCCGAATCAACTGACCACGAATAACACCCTCACTCGGACTATCCTCAAAACCAGTCTCCAACTGCTGGCGGTGGTAAGATTCAATATTAGCTTGGGCATTTTTCAGTGCGACCAAGACCTCTGGGTCAATCTCCTCAAAGGCCTGGTCAATCAGCTCCTGCCCAATCTCAAAATCTGTCACCTCAACCTTATCAAAGAGCTTGGTATAGTTCCTTAAAGCTTGGTCACCATCTCGTTTAACCGTTTCGATAATCTCAGCCACCGTTTCTTCTACATCTAAGTTTTGCTGGCTGAGCTGCAGCTGCTCTTCGTATAAAATTCGTGAAATTTCTTCATTACTTCCACTCAAACGCTTGATAATTGTCATTTAAAAGCCACCTCTCTTCTTCCTACTAGGGATTCAATCTTTGCGACAAAGGGCATCAGGTCTGGGTTATTTTTCAAGGAAGCCTGATTGGCAATGAGCCGAGCTGAAACTCGACAGATATCATCAAAAACAACCAAACCATTAGCTACTAGGGTATTGCCAGTCTCCACAATATCGACAATAGCATCCGCCAAGCCCAAAACTGGTGCGATTTCCACACTGCCCTGAATGGAAATAATTTCTACATCCTCTCCCTTTTGATTAAAATAATCAGTCGCCACTGTCGGGTACTTTGTCGCAATCCGCTTGCGCTTGTGATCATGCGGATCATAGCTGGGCACTGAGGCCAAAGAAAATTTACAAAGGCCAAAGTTCAGATCCAGCATCTCCAGATAGCCGGTCGGATGCTCAAAGAGAATATCTTTACCAACAATCCCCAAATCAGCTACTCCGTGGCGCACATAGGTGGTCACATCTGGTCCCTTAACCAACAGAAAACGAAAACGGCCGTCTGGACTTTCAAAAATGAGATTGCGTCCCTTGTCTGCCATAAAGCTCAGATCAAAGCCAGCCCGACTTAACAATTTAATCGTATCTTTCTCAATCCGCCCCTTGGTCAGGGCAATCGTAATCTGACTCATGATTTCGCCTCCTTTGCCGCCTCATCCGGAAGATCATCGTGGATAGCTTGATAGACACTGTCGATATTCAAGGACCAGCCAATAGCCGTCAATTCCTCTGCTCCAAAACGTTCAAAGAGCTTGTCATAGCGACCGCCAGACAGAAAGGCGTCGGGCACTCGGTCACCGAAAACCTTAAAGGTCAGACCGGTATAGTAGGGAAGATCTGGAACTTGACCTAGATCGATTGTTGTCTGAGGAAATAAATCTGATACTTTGTCTAAAATCCATTCAATCTCTTCAAGGGCTTGGAGAAGCTCTTCGTTTTCAATTAATTTCCGTGCTTTTTCTAATACAAACTGACTGGGACCAAAGAGATTGGGCAGCTCCTGAAGCAATCGATCAAAGGAACTCGGTCTGCGAGCTGTAAATTCATACAGTCCCGTCATATTTTTCCGACGGATTAGATCCAATAGTTGATCCTCCTCAGGCTGGTCCAAATCCAAAGTAACTAAGACTGTTTCTAGCACTGCTGCATGAGAAAACTCAAACTGATAGGACTGAACTTGTGCCAGATCTAAAGCCTGTTTGGCTGACTGAATAGCTTCCAGCACAGCCTCTCTGGCTGGATAGCCAATAATTTCGATACCAGCCTGACTCTGCTCATTTAACAAACCGCGTAGCTCCTCATGATAATGAAAAACCTTGCCAGAGTAAGAAAATTTAGTCGGAGTATGGACTCTCGTCGAAGCGATTACTCGGCCAATCTGGCTGGTTACATCCGGCCGCAGCGCCAGCAATTCCCCCTTCTTATCAAAAAGATGATAATGGTAAGGCTCCACCTGATCGCTGAAAACTTCAAAGTGCTCCAAGGTTGGCGTATCAATCCGATTGAATCCCTGAGCTATGAGAAAATCGCTGATTGCATGCTCAATCTCATAGGTTACACGAGCTCGCTTAAAGAGCTTGTCGTGCATGCCATTGGGGAGGGTTATTTTATTGATAGGCAGGTTCATAGGCTGGTTTCCTCACTTGCTCTGATAATATCTTTGATGGCTGCCAGCACCCTCTCCATTTCCTCTTGGTTGCCAATGGAAATGCGCAAGTAGTCCTTGATACGCGCTACTTTCGGGAAATAGCGTACATAGATTTTGCGCTCTTGGAGTTCTTGAAAAAGGGCTGCCGCAGGAATTTGACTAGGCTTTACTAGGATAAAATTGGTCTGACTGGGCAGAACCTGAAAATCCAGCATGGACAGTTCTGTCGCAAACCAGTCCCGAGTTTCCTGGATGGCTTGACCGGTCTTTTGGTAATAGGCCCAATCCTCTACTGCCGCAAGAGCCAAGCGCTCTGCCAGCATATCCACCGAATAGGGATTGATAGAGTCCTTGATTGCTTTCATAACAGCAATCAAGTCTGGATGACCAATGCCATAACCCACCCGCAGGCCAGCTAAGGCCGCATCCTTGGAAAAAGTCCGAGTGATAAAGAGATTGGAATACTTTTCCAGCAGGGGTAGGGCAGATTGACCACCAAAGTGAATATAAGCCTCATCCACTACAACCACCACATCTGGGTTGCCCACCAAAATCTCCTCCAATTCTTCCAGAGACTTGTAAATCCCTGTCGGAGCATTAGGATTGGCTAGGATAATACCACCATTTCCCCCCAGATAATCGGCCGTCCGCACCGTAAAATCCTCTGCCAGCGGTATTTCCCTAAAAGGCACATGGTAGAGATCCGCCCAAACCTTATAGAATCCGTAGGTTAGGTCAGGAAAGAGGATTGGCTCACCGCTATTAAAGAAGGCCAAGAAGGCCATGGACAGGATATCATCGCTCCCATTGCCAATAATAAGCTGGTCAGGGCTGACACCTAGATTGACTGCTAAGGCCTGAGAAAGAGCTGCCTGATCTAGGCTAGAGTAGCGCCGCAGCTCATGGGCATCAAAGCTTCGCAAGGCCTCTGCCACCTTGGGGCTGGGACCGTAGGCATTCTCATTGGTATTGAGCTTAATCATATTGCTTTCCTGAGGCTGCTGCCCTGCCACATAGGGCTGAATCTGCCTGAGACCTTTTAGTTTGATCATACTACTACCTCGCTTTCACATCGCTATTCATCAGTACACATCGGTTTCAATCATCTGTTGTTTAGAATATAATAAAAAGCCCTCGCAAAAAATCTATCTTGCAAGGACGTTGACACGCGGTTCCACCTTTATTCGGTCCTCAGTCGCCTGAGAACCCTCACAGAGTACGAGACTCCAGATTCGTAACGGGAATCAGCCGTCGGACACTACTGTGATTTCGCATCCGCACTCAAGAATGTGACGTTTAAGAATGGTGTGCTTTTTCAGCTACCGGCACTCTCTGTTCTTTATTTTTTAGTCTTTCTTAAACAAGTTCTCTCATCGCTTTCAATTTATTTTTGATTATTCTACCTGAATTTTTATGAAAAAGCAAGAGAAAAATGGAAAAAAATTAATTTTCCATTTCTTTCATAATGACATTAAATAGGATTTTATCGCTCTTTCAGCATGGCACTGGATAAGTCCAACAAGGTCAGGGCGGTCTGGAAATGCTCGTCCATCAGGTCATAAACAGTATCTTCGGCTAGGACACCGCAGGCTACATCCGTAGGAAAGTCTGATCCATTAGAAAATGCCAGATCATCGAAAAAATCCTGACTGGTGTAGTAGTCCCGCAGCTGGATATAATCTGACTGACAGCGCTCCAGCTCAGCTAAAGCTGCCTGAGCTTTCGCCAAGACCTGAGAATATTTATTCAGATGTTCTTCCATTTTTTGGATTCGTTGCAGTTGAGACATAGCTAGCTCCTTTCCAGATTATTCCTAGTCATACTATTCTTGCGTACATTTATGCACAAACTTTTAAACGATCTATCTTTCTATAAATAGAATCCGAAGGATAACATAGGATTAATCAATCTTTTCACCTTTTGTCAAAACTAGTCCACCTTGACCACCTGCAGCTCCGCTCCTCCCAGTAGAATCAAATACTTGTCTACTTGGCTAAGGTCATAGGAACGACTGAGCGCTTCGGCATAGAGGTCCAGCTGAGCTCGGTAGCGCTCCACCAACTCTGTCGGCTCATGATAGCGGTCAGTCTTATAGTCAAAGAGGACAATACGGTCATCAAAGAGCAAATAGCCATCCAAGATTCCCCGAACCACAAAGTTTTGACCGCTGGCTGGATCCTGCTTGAGCATGGCAAAAGGTGCTTCACGATGGAGATGATTGGCCTGCTGCTGGATTAGCTGACCCAGTTCTGTAGCGAAAAAGGCCTCAATCTTAGCTAAATCAATCTCTTTCTTGACCACCGAATGTGCCTGAACCTGAGCCAAGGCTTGGCGAATGCTAGTCTTAGTGACAGGCTGATCCAGCGGAATCCGTTGCATGAGCTCATGGACAGCAGAGCCAATTTGAGCTCCTGTGACTTGCTTCTTCTTGCCAAAGTCTGGTAGTTCAAAAGACAGCTGGGGCTGATAGCTTCGAGGCGCATCCATAATGTCCAGCCCTTCTAAGTCCATAACCGGCTCATAGAATTTCTTGATTTGACTAGGTGTGCGGACACTAGGCAATTCAATAGCTGCTTGATAGAGGCTGTTGAGCCGGTCTACATTCTCCAAGATATCCAGAGCCCGACGAATATCCTCTGACTGACGGTTGCCAGTCAAATCATCTACCGGAATGGGGTCAGTCTGCTCTACTACGCCAATCTGCTCGTCTGTCAGCTCCTGATCGGTCACAAAGCGGGTCTGATAAGCCAGATTTTCCCCCTCAAACACAGACTGGATAGCATAGAGCCAATCCTGAAAATTGGTCAGCTGGCTACGGAGACTGCTGGATAAGCGGCTATTTTGACTGCCTCCCCACTTGCGCTCTTGGAGCTTGGCTTGATTTCCCTTGCCGACCAAATAAAGCTTGGTCTCAGCCCGAGTCATGGCCACATAGAGCAGACGCATCTGCTCAGACAAGCTAGCCAGCTTAAGTTCTTCAGCATTCTGCTGATAGGGTAAGGTCTCCATGGAAATCCGCAGCTGCTTGGGAGCATAAGGATTCTGAGCCTCAACGACCACATCGGCCACATATTTGATTCCGATGCCTTTTTTCCGACTGAGGATAATAGCAGAGCTGCTATCCTGACGATTGAAAGCCTTGTCCATATTGAGCAAAAAGACATACTTAAACTCCAGGCCCTTACTCTTATGGATAGTCATTAGCTGGACAGCATTTTTCGGAGCAGCCAGAGGGACACTGGCCAAATCGTGCTCATTTTTCAAAATTCTGTCAATCATGCTGATAAAGCGGGATAGCCCCTTGAAACTCGACTTTTCATAGTCGTTGGCCCGCAAGGACAGGGCATAGAGATTAGCCTGACGCTGCTCACCGTTTGGCAGAGCCCCTACCATATCATAGTAAAAACGATCCTGATAAATCTTCCAGATTAAATCATAGAGAGAATGAGTCTTGGAATAGCTGCGCCAGTCATCCAGCGTTGTCTGGAAATGCTGCAGTTTCTTGCGCAAGTCACCATGGATGAGCTGAGGTTCCAGACCTTGATCAGCCAGAGCATTCCTCAGCTTTTCGTAGAGATTTTCCATAGACTTGGTACTGGAGGCTTGCAAGGCTAGCCGAGCTAATTCGTCCTCATCAAAGTCAAACATCGGTGACTTGAGAAGGGCAGTCAGAGCATAGTCATTGAGAGGATTGTTAATGGTTCGCAAGGTATCCAGCATCACCATAACCTCTACTGACTGGAGGTAATTGGTCTCGCCATCATCCGGCACAATCGGGATATGATGCCGGTCAAACTCTGCCAAAATCAGATCATTGCGGGTCCGCGAAGCTGTCAGCAAGGTCATGTCCTTGAAATCCACTCCTTCTTGATTATGAAGGCGGATGATTTCCTTGATTACCAAGGCTACCTCACCCGCTGAAATGCTGGGCAGACCTTGGTCAGAATCCTCTTCTTCGCTATCAGCGCTACCGTCATAAAGCAGAAATTCCGCCTGATTGGCTGGATTGGGCTCCCGTTTGGCTGGATTTCCCGCCACCAAGTAGTGGGTCTCATTGTAGTCAATCTCGCCGACTTCCTCGTCCATGAGTCGTTTAAAAACATCATTGGTCGCTTCCAGCACCTCGATGTGACTGCGGAAATTTTCCTTGAGGATAATCAGCTTGCCCTGACTAGGATCGGCCTGATAGAGTTTAAATTTATCGTTAAAAATCTGCGGATCAGCCTGGCGAAATCGATAGATGGACTGCTTAATGTCGCCGACCATAAAGCGATTATTTCCTCGAGCCAGCAATTCCAGCATTCGCTCCTGAGTATGGTTGGTGTCTTGGTACTCATCGACCATCACCTCATAGTACTTATCCTGATAAAAACGCCGCACTTCTGGATAATTTTCTAAAATTTCAATAGCAAAATGGCTTATATCACCAAATTCAAAGGCATTTTCCGCTACTTTGCGCTCCAGATAAGCGTATGAAAAATCTCGGACAAAATCTCGCAACAAATCCAGTAGGGGAAGAGCTTCCACCTGATGCTGCTCCATAAAGTTCAGATGATAGAGGCGGACATCCAGCTCTTTAATTCTCTCTATCAAGGGCTTGCGGGCTTCATTATAGGTCTGAGCTAGCTCTTTTTTGAGCTCGTCCGCATTCTTGCCAACTCGGGCAGTAAAAGCCTGATGGTTAGAGGTCTTGGCTAATTCTAAAAAGCGCTGAATTAGGTCTAGCAACTGCTCAGATCCAGTCTGCTCTGTCAGCTCAGCCAAGATATCTAAGGCCGCCTGAACATTTTCCTGATATTTAGCCCCAGCAAAGGCTTGGCCTTCATGAGCTAGATGGCTCTGGAAAAAATCTTCTAAATCTAGCAAAGACTGCCTAGCTCCAGATAGTATTCGCTCCCGCTCTGCTCCAAAATCACTGGTTTCATAACCTAGAAGAAAGGTTTCCTCCAACCATTTCCGCGGATTGCTGGTAGACTGGAGAAAACTATAAATACTATAAATCTGCTGGCGGAAACCAGCAATGTCCTTGCGCTTGCCAGTGAAATTTTTGACCAAGCGGCTGAATAATTCCTGTCGATCACTATCATAATAGGCATCAAACAGCTGGTCAAAGACTTCATTTTGTAGCATAAGCTGTTCACTGGCCGATTGTAAAATCCGAAAATGCGGTGCCAGCCCCAGCAAATAGCCGTACTTATTGACCACTTTCTGGGTAAAGGCATCCATGGTGCCAATATCCGCATTGGCAATCTCAGCCAACTGCTGGGCCAGATGCTGGCGGAATTCCTGATCTTGAGTCTCCTTGAGTACCAGACTCAGCTCCTTCTCCAGCCGTTCCTTGAGCTCACCTGCTGCCTTGACAGTAAAGGTGGAGATGAAGAGTTGGCTCACTTCCACACCTCTGAGAATCTGGTCAATAATCCGCTGAACCATAACATAGGTCTTACCAGAGCCAGCCGAAGCCGAAACAAGAATATTCTGACCAGAGGAGTAGATGGCCTGGATCTGCTCTGGTGTGCGCTTTTGTGGCTTGTCAGAGGCAGCTTCCTCAGCCTGCTTGACTAGGATATCCTGCTCGTTTAAAAAGGGAATCCGTCTCATTTGTCCAACTCCTCCTTGATTTTTTCTATCCAGGCTTGACACAGCTTCTCGCCTGTCGGCCGTTTATCGTATTGATCCAGGTTTAACTTGGTCAGCTTTCTAGCCTGCCCCAGATGGAGATTGGCCTCAAAGCCTGTAATGGCCTTAAACTGGTCCACGTAAGGGGCAATACTGCGCCCATTTTCTGTATAAGGATTGATGGCAAAACGGCCAGCTAAAACGCCTTCTGCGGCTTGCTGATAGAGGTAGGCATTGTAGGCCAAAATCACTTCTAATTCTTCCTTAGTCAGCAGATTAACCTTGCTTTTCTCATAGTTAGCTCCCAAGTTCTTGGTCTGGTCAGCCAGAAAGAGGCCTTTGTAAACCTGACTTTTCATGACTTGCTTCACAGCCTCGTCCAGTACCTTGGTCTCCTTGAGGCTGGCTAGAGGCTCCGTCATCTGTAGGTACATGGCTCCGAAAAGTCCCTTGTCCTCGTGGTATTCTGGCATTTCTCGGATAGCTGCTAGGTAGGTCGGCAGCTGGGAATTAAGCCCATTAAAGAACTTCTCAAAGCTGAATTTGGTATCGCCAGACTTGTAATCCACAACTCCCAGACTCCCCGTCTCAGTCAGACGATCAATCCGATCCACCTTGCCGCTCACTTGAAGAACTCTGCCATTATCCAAAAGCAAGAAAGGCCGATCATCATGACCAA
Source organism: Streptococcus sinensis (assembly GCF_000767835.1). Classification (GTDB taxonomy): domain Bacteria; phylum Bacillota; class Bacilli; order Lactobacillales; family Streptococcaceae; genus Streptococcus; species Streptococcus sinensis. The sequence goes on from NZ_JPEN01000045.1 coordinate 34,696, forward strand.
AGTCAGTCTCCTCACCAATGATCTCCAGCCCCTCAGACTGAGCCAAGATACGGCCAGTAGCCTGAGCGGTATCCAATAGCAAACGGCGGGCAAACTGGGTCTCACCATTTTCACCATAGACCGCTTCAAACTCAGCCTCCCAGCTAGTCTCCTCCATAGCCCGTTGCAAGCGAGTGTCGAAGTCCTGCTCCAAGTGCTCCTTCATAACTTTTTCAAAGATTCGGTGGAGGAAAATCCCGTGACTGCGCGCATCCGGCTGAATCGTCCACTCCTCCTGCAACCGCAAGACATACTTAAGAAAATAGGCATACTGGTTTTTAAAGTATTCATTGAGGGCAGAGGCTGACAGTTTCAAAGGCTGTTCTTTAGGATAAAGAGCTTGGAGTGTTTCCTCCTTGAGAGTCTCCGTCTTCAACTCCTTGCTAATCTGGGGAATAGAGATTCCCTCAGCCGCCAACTTCTTACGCAAGACTCGGATTGACACTGCCCAGAAAGTCTGCTCCTCCGGCGTCCATTCACGGTCAATATCCTCCTGATAGAGGTCAATCACGCGCGCCAACAAAGCCCGATAAGTCCCAATATCGTCGCTACTAGCCTGTGGCCGCTTGCTGATAATGGGCAGGGAAATAGGCGCTATTCCCAGCTCCGTCAGATAGGAAGACATGGCATCCTCTACTTCATTGATCAAGACAGGGGCAGACAGAACCAAATCTTCTGTCGCTGAATTAAGTAAAGATAACGCTGCAAATCGGTTTTTCTTGAGATTTTCCCTGCTGGCTACCTGCAACTCAGACTCGTCCCCAGTCGCTTGATTTAATCTCTGCCGTTCTTCGTCACTGAGCAGACTTTTATTTTGCGCTAACTTGGGCAAGCGCTCCTGCGTCAGTCCGATAGCATAGACATAAGGCGCAGCCATGGGCTCAATCAAATCATAGGACTGAACTGTCACCACATCCACTGTCGCCGGCACCATTCGGTACTTGGCCAGAAGCATACCAGACAGGATCAGAGCCAAGAAATCATCCAGCTTGAGCTTACTGCCGTCAAACACCTGTGCAAGCTGCTCCAAGACATGGCAAAAAGTTTTCCAGACTTCATCCTGCCGTTCTAGTTCCTGCTGACTTACTCCTTCCAGCAGATCAGTCAGATTGGCATCCAGGCGAACCTCTTTGATAAAGCTAGTAAATTTAGCCAAGAGACCAGCCGCTGTCTGACTACGAGATTTGAAAAAATCCAACAGAGGCGTGATAAGACTCCGACGCATAGCATTGAGCCGCTTCAGGTCAAATTTCTCCTGACGATTAATGGTAAAATCTCTCCCTAGCTTAGCTACCCCTTTAATATCAGCAAAGCGAAGGTACTGTTCAAAGTTATCCAGCTCCTCCTGACTCAAGCCACCATAAAGACCAGTTTTTAGAAGATTGAGCAAATCTTCCGTCTGAAAATTATAGCGTTTCAGCCGTTCCAGTGACTCTAAAAATTGGACTAAAGGATGCTGGGACATGGACTCAGACCGCCCCAAATAAAAGGGAATCTGATATTGGTCAAAGATGGTCTTCAGCTGGAGCTGGTAGGCCTCCACATCACCCAAAAGCAGACGGATATCCTTGTAGCGGGCGCCATCATGGAGCCGCTGACGGATGGACTTGGCCACATATTCCAGTTCCTCTTTTTGATTGCGAACCGACCAAATCTGTAAATGAGACCGATCCTCCTCAGTCAATTCCACATGGGTTTCAGAAAAATCATAGCGACTCTCTAGAATCTTGGAAATCTTGCCAAAGGTATCATCAACCTGACCTAGATCGTCTGATAAATACTCTGGCTTGACCTGATAGGTTTGAGCCAACTTGAGCAAAAAGTCCACGCTGGCTTGGTAAAGATTACCCTCACGAAAAGCGGAGCGATAGGCTTTTTGACTGGCATAAACGCCGATGACAATCTCCACTCCCTTGCGGTGCAGCAAATCCACTAGATATTCCTCCTCTGCTGAGAAGCGGGTAAATCCGTCGATAACCAGCGCAAGATTGCCCAATTCCTCATCCAGATCACCAGCTAGAATATGCTGAGCGAAAATTGTGAGCTTAGAGGTCGCATCATAATTTCCCGCCTGAAGAGCAACCGAAAAAGCCGTGAAAATCTTGAGCAGATCCTCACGCTTCTCTGGCTCTTCTAGATAATTCAAATCTGCGAAGGTCATCTGGGCTGTCTGAAGCTCATGATAAAGGTCTAGCAGTTGCTGGATAAATTGTGCATCCTTCTTGATCCGTCCATAAACCTTGAGCTCCCGGTCATCCATTTCCGATAAAATCCGATAAAATAACATGCCTAGACCAATGTCATCTAAGGGCTGTCCTTCCTGAACATCATTGAGGACAAAATACCGAGCCATCTGGGTAAAACGTGTCACCGTAATAGCAAAGGACGCGTGATTTTCCAATGCCTCCAAAACTGCTCGCTCCTTTTCAAAAGAAAGCGAGTTGGGCGCTATATAAAAGACCCGCTTGCCGGCCGCTGCCAAGTCCTGAGCTTGCTTAGTCAAATGCGCCGTCAAAGGACTGCGGATATCCGTATAGAGTAATTTCATACCGTCTCTTTTCAACAACAAAATATAGAAACATTATATCATGTTTGAAGCGAAAACTCATGACTCAAAAGGTGAAAACACAAGGCTAGCTAGACCAAGATTATATATTGTTAGATGACTGCTGTCGACAAATCAATTCTAGACCTAATAACTCAAAATTCACTGTCATTCAGACACACTTTCAGCCTTATAATCCCCAAAAAGAGGCTGGGACAAAAAGATTTCAATTTTTAAAAATCTTAATTATTAAGCCCTTCAAATCTATAATTAAATGCAAAAAGCGAACAAAGCAGAATTCTGATTACCAGAAAACTAGTTTTGTTCGCTTTTTATATTTGAGGTCGGACTTTTGTCCCAGCCTCTTTTAAGTTTATTTGAGCAAATCTTGAACCGGATCAAAAATAATCTTCTCAATATCTGCAAGATAGATGGATAGTTGCTGTTGCTTATTGAAGAAGTCCGTCAAAGCTGAGTTGCTCTGAATTTTTTCTCCAAAAGAGGTCATTCTATCCTGAACTTCTTTGGTAGGCATTTGACCTGTTTGAGCCATTACTTGCAATTCATGCTGAAAAGCAAGGTACTCATTTAAAATGGTTTTTGCTTCACTATCCGCGTCCACAGCTTTTTTGCTTTCAGCAACCGCTTTGTACTCTGGAAGTTCCCGCAGGCTGCGACTGAGTTCATTTGCTAAATCATAGATATTTGCCATAAATCGTTCTCCATTTTCTAGATTAGTCTAAAAAGACTTGATAATTTGTTTGCTCTCTGATTATTTTAGCAGATTTTTCCAAATCTTCACGATTTTTAAAGGTAATCTGCAAGATTCCGTTGATATCTTCGCGATTTTCCTCATTGATGCGAATGTTGACAATAGAGGTTCCTCTTAAACGTTCCAAAACTCCCAAGATGGCGTCTTCCTCGTCAGGAACATTGATAAAGATATCATAGAAACTATCTACACCAGCTCGCTTGTGAATTTCCATAGACTTGCGAATCTGTCGGCCTTGGTCAAAAAACTGCCAGATGGCATCTTCATTCCCAGCCTCAATATCCGCGGCTACCTGATCCAAACGCTCCTTAAAGTCTTCAATCCTCTCCAAGATTGCTTCAGGATTGGTCAAAAGAATGGAAGTCCACATGCCCGGCTCACTTTCAGCAATCCGAGTCATATCTCGGAAGCCCCCAGCTGCAAAGGACTGGGTCAGTTCATGGTTTTGGCTGTAGGCCCCGGCCTGCTCCATGAGGCTGGAAGCCAGAATATGCGGAAAATGGCTGATTTGACTGGTCACTCGGTCATGTTCTGCAGCATCAACTTGGATGAAGCGAGCGTGAAGACCGCTCAACAGTTCCTCCATTTCAGCAATGGTCCCCACCTTGGTCAGGTTGGAAGGCGTAAAGATATAATAGGCATTCTCAAAGAGATTAACATCCGCTGCTCTGGCTCCGGTCTTGTGGCTACCGGCCATGGGATGAGCACCGACAAAGCGGACGGGCTTATTCTGCAGATAATTCTCTGCTGCCGCGACAATTTCTGACTTGGTTGAGCCAGCATCGGTAATGATAACATCTTCCTTCAGTTCTAGGCCAGCCAACATTTCCAGGAAAGCAATCGTCTGCTTGATAGGTACCGCCAGAATAATCACATCAGCAAGAGGTGCAAAGGTCACAAAATCATCCGTCACTCGATCTACCATTCCACGTTCCAAGGCAATCTGGCGTGATTCCGGACTGCGGTTATAGCCAAGAATTTCAACCTCAGGATGGTCACGCTTGATGCCCAAAGCCAACGAAGCTCCAATCAGGCCAAGACCTGCGATATAGACTCTTTTTTTCTCCATTTTCACTCCTTGGTTTTTAAATGGCTCAGTTATTTCATTGGAATTTTCCTAAAAGTTCTTGACAAATTCTCGATGTCGGGCTACAGCATCCTTCAGTTCTTCCAGATTGTCCGAAGAGAACTTCTCCAGTACTTCTGTAGCTAGAACTGTTGCCACTACGCTTTCCATAACAACACCTGCTGCTGGCAGAGCCGTCGGATCGCTCCTCTCTACTGTCGCCTTGTAGGGCTCATGCGTTTCAATATCTACGCTCATTAATGGCTTGTAAAGGGTAGGGATTGGCTTCATGACCCCACGCACCACGATGGGCTGACCATTGGTCATACCGCCTTCAAAACCGCCTAGATTATTGGTTCGGCGAGTGAAGCCGTCTTCCTCCGACCAGAGGATTTCATCCATGACTTGACTGCCCTTGAGACGGCCAGCTTCAAAGCCCACACCAAACTCTACTCCCTTGAAAGCATTGATGGACACAACTCCCTGAGAAATCTTGGCATCCAGTTTCTTGTCCCATTGGACATAAGAACCCAGACCGACTGGCACACCGCCAACGACAGTCTCAATGACACCGCCGATGGTATCCCCGTCTTTCTTAATTTGATCAATGTAGGCCTTGATTTCTTCTTCGCGCTCGGGGTTGACAATGGAAACCTCCGACTGAGCAGCTCTTTCTTTGATCTCTGCTACAGTCAGATTGTCTGGCACATCAATATCAATGCCACCAAAGGTCACGATATGACTAGCCACCTCTACACCGATTTCTTCCAACAAACGCTTGGCTACTGCTCCGACTGCTACACGCATAGTCGTTTCGCGGGCAGAAGAACGCTCTAGGGAATTTCGCAAATCATCAAAGCGGTACTTCATCCCACCAACTAGGTCAGCGTGACCGGGCCTCGGCTTGGTAATCTTGCGCAGCCCCTTTTTCTCATCTTCGACATCCGCTACATTCATAATATCCAGCCATTTCTGATGATCCAGATTAGTGACATTGAGGGTAATCGGACCGCCCATGGTCAAGCCATGCCGAACCCCAGACGTAATCTCGACTTGGTCGCTTTCAATCTTCATGCGGGCACCACGGCCATAACCGCCCTGACGACGCTTGAGCTCAGCATTGATATAGTCAGCGGTCAGAGGAAGACCAGCCGGCACTCCCTCAATAATAGCTGTCAGACGTGGTCCGTGGGATTCTCCTGCAGTTAAGTATCTCATACATTTTCTCCTATTTCTGGGATGGGAAGAGCTGGACAGTCCGTTTGCTTTTCATCCAAACTGCCCATTTCGTCTCAGGCTCTATCTGGCACTTATTTCTTCAGAAATTCTTTCATCTCTTCCAGAGGAATCTGGTGAATACTAGCCGAGCCCAGCTCGGGCACCAGTACTAGCTTAATAGAGTTACCTCGAGCCTTCTTATCATGGGTCAAGGCCTGATAGAGAGCGTTCTCATCCCAAGGCTGGTAATCCACCGGCAGGCCAAATTTCTGGCACATACGGATGATATCTTTTGTAATCCCGGTTGGCATAAGGCCTTTCTTTTCAGCGACGAGGGAAACTTGTACCATCCCAATCGCTACAGCTTCACCGTGCATGACTTTTCCATAGCCCGCAGTCGCCTCAATGGCGTGCCCAATAGTATGGCCGAAATTCAGATAGAGGCGGACGCCATTATCCAGCTCGTCTTCGACCACAATCTTACGCTTGACATCGCAGGAATGATAGATGATACTCTCCGCATGCTCCAAAATCGACTCCGGACTGCCATCCATCTCCTCCAGCTCTCGCCAAAGCTCCTTGTCATCAATGAGACCGTACTTAACCACCTCCCCCATGCCTTCAATCAATTCACGCCGACCCAAGGTCAGCAAGACATCTGGGTCAATCAGAACTCCGTCGGGCTGGGTAAAAGTCCCGACCATGTTCTTAGCCCAAGGTGTATTGACGCCCGTCTTACCACCAATGGAGGAGTCTACTTGAGCTGTCAGACTGGTCGGAATCTGCACGAAATGAATGCCCCGCATATAGGTCGAAGCGACAAAACCTGCCAAATCACCAACAACGCCGCCACCCAAGGCCACAATACCATCGCTGCGGGTCAGACCAACCTTAACCAGAAACTCGTAAACCTTGTTGACCGTCTTTAAGTTCTTGCTAGCTTCACCTTCCAAAAAGTCAAAGACATAGGTTTCAAAACCCGCAGCTTCCAAGCTCAGCTTGACCTTTTCCGCATAGAGTCGAGCCACTCGATTGTCCGTGACGACAACCACCTTCTGAGGTTGCCAAAGCTGACTCAACCAGCTTCCGGCCTGAGATAAACACCCCTTTTCGATGAGAATATCATAGGGATGATGTGGGAGATTTACATTCAGTTTCATAAGTACCTCCTGAATTTATCCTGCTTGTTTTCTGATAAGACTGTATATTTGCTGCTGACTTATTTTTTGAGCTGATTTTCAAATAATGCCTCTAAATCGTTAAAAAAATAGACATCCAAATCATTGAAGAACCAAGAGGACATCTATTTCATCACTATAATGCTATGTTTATTAGACTATTTCTTGATTTCCTCTAGCAAACTTGCCCAAACTTCTTCTGATGGCATTGTTTTTCCTGTCATCAGTTCAAAAGCTTTTTTAGCTTGATGAAACAGCATCCCAAAACCATTCGTTGTTTGCAAACCTTGCTCTCTCGCTAATCTCAAAAACGGAGTTTCAGCAGGATTATAAGTTAAATCAGCAACTAAAATATGTTCAGGGAAGACAAATTGACTTGGGATAGGAAGAGACTTACCATCCATGCCTACACCTGTGGCATTTACAACTAAAGCTGACTGAGCAATTGATGTCTTTAAAGCCTCTTCATCTTCGACAGAATGCAGAAAGATATCCTGCCCAACTCTCGATGCCAATTGATCTATTTTAACCTTCGTTTGCTCAAGGATCAGAGAGCGATCAAAAGCATGAATCTTTGCTGCACCTTCTATAGCAGCCTGTCCAATAATTGCTGACGCAGCTCCCCCCGCACCTAAAACGGTGATGGTCTTGTCTTTAACATCAAAATCAGGCAGACTGCGGAAAAATCCATATCCGTCTGTATTATAGCCAATCAAACTACCATTCTGATTTACAATCGTATTAACAGAATCTATCAGCTGTGCTGATTGATCAATACCATCTAAATATTGCAGGACTTCTTGCTTATAGGGCATTGAAATATTTGCCCCCAGCATATCATATCGACGAATATTCTCAATAGATTGCTGCAGATCTTCCCTATCAATTTCCCAAGCAACATAGACAGCATTAATCTCTGTTAGGTCATAAGCAAGATTATGAATAAAGGGAGAAATGCTATGTTTAATTGGTTTGGCTATTACAGCTGCTAAGCGAGTGTGACCGTCAATTTTCATTCAAAATCTCCTGAATTTTCTTCATATTGGCCAAAGAAATCTGCCCAGGAGCCGATGGAACCTCTTGACTGGCAAAAGACCAGATAGAGCCTGTCAAATCAGCTGCTATACGAGAAATTTTTCCAACTTTTCCCATGGAAATCGTGACAAAGTCCTGCTCAGGATTTAAGGTTTTAAAGCCCCGAGTGTAGTTCATCAAGTCCAGCACATCCTGCTCATTGTGAGCCATGACAGAAACTTTAACCACTTTTGGTGTCAAACTTGTCAATTCTGACAAAATCTCCATCATATTTTCCGGTGTTTCCTCAAAATTATGATAGCTGAGGACTAGATTGGGAAAATCAAGCATTTCTTCGAATTTATCTTTGTGCGAATAATACTCAAAGTCAACATAGTCTGGCTGATAAAATCTCGCTACTTCTTTGATTAATGCAACATATTCATCATCTGACAAATCAAGCTCGCCACCTTCTTGCCGACTCCGCAGTGTGAAGAGCAATTCACGCCCAGCAAATTTCTCAAAAATAGCAGGAGCAACGTTTAAAATGCTCTCTTTGGGCAAAAAGTCCGCTCGCCATTCGATAATGTCTGCATCATCATAGCGGCTAAGATCGATAGCTTTAGCCTCTTCTAAACTTCTGGGCATGATTGAAACGACTAATTTCATTTGTCCACCTTAATAGTAAATACCTTGAGGTAGTTACTATTCTCATCTTTCTTATTGTATACAAAGTCTGCTGGTAGACCATATTCCGCCAGATAGCGGTGAGGAACTCCTGCAAATCCTTTTTCAATTTCTTTTTTAAACTTACTTTTAGAGACATTGGCTGCGTTGGTCGAGAGAATCAATGTTCCTTTTGGACTCAGAATTTCCAAAGCCTGAGCCACCAAACGATGATAATCTTTCGCAACAGAGAAGGTCTGTTTCTTATTGCGAGCAAAGCTCGGCGGATCTAGGACAATCACATCATACTTCAACTCATGACGCTTGGCATATTTGAAATAATCAAAGACATCCATAACTACGAAACGATGAGGCTCCAAATCTAAGCCATTGGCTTCAAAATGTGCTTGGGAAAGCTCACGACTGCGCTTGGCCAAATCAACAGAAGTTGTCTGACTAGCGCCACCCATGGCAGCTGCCACCGAGAAAGCCGCTGTGTAGGAGAACATGTTGAGCAGACTTTTTCCGCTAGCTAAGCCGTTAACCAGACTCCCCCGCACCTCGTGCTGGTCCAGAAAAATCCCAGTCATCAGGCCATCATTCATGAAGACTTGATAGCGCACGCCATTCTCCAAAACCGTAAAATAGGCTGGCGCTTCTGCTCCGTAGAGATGGGCAGACTCATAGTCCAAGCCCTTGAAGCGAATCTTCTCGTAAGCTCCAGCGACCTCAGGAAAGACCTGCTGGAATGCAGCCACTATCTGGTCTTTGATTGAAAAAACAAAGGAATTATACCAAGAAAAAACTACATATCCCTCATACAAATCAACCGTGAAACCACCAAAACCATCACCTTCTTGATTAAACAGTCGGTAAGCTGTTGTATCCTCAGCATGGCGATAATAGAAGCGCTTATCTTTAGCCTTTTCAAACAACTTCTGAAAGAAAGCTAGGTTCAACTCTACCTTAGCATAGGAAATCAGCCAACCAAGTCCCTTATTCTGCAAAGATAGATAGGCTGTTCCTAAAAATTTCCCCTGCTGATTGTGCAATTCCACACATTGATTATTGAGAGAAAGAGTTGGAAAATCATTTTTATCTAACACTAAAATGCCTTTTCTCAACTTTTCCTCTGTCTGTTTTTTAACAGTAAGTTTCTTCATAAGCATTATTATACCAAATATTGTGAAAATTCTCAAAGCATATTTATTATTTTAACCCAATATCGGCTTTAAGAGGAACATATTTTTATTATTTGCTATAACAAAAAGCCACCTGATTAGGCGGACTTTAATAAAGAGTTTTCCTATTTCCACTTTCTATTATAATTAGGAGAAGAACAGATACTCTTCATTGTTTTACAAATAAAATAAACTAATCACTTATTCACCCTCAATCTTTCCTCAACTGAAAAAATTATGATATACTTAGAGGTAGAGAATTTTTAGGAAATAAGACAAGGAAGTACCTTTCTGTGAAAAAAATAACCAAGAATTTACTCAATTTTATGAGTACAAGGCTAGGTTTCGTCTTGAGTTTGCTCACGATTTACTGGTTAAAAACCATGTGGGCCTATACTGTCGATTTTAGTTTAGATATTCAAGGAGCCTACCAGATTTTTCTGGCTCTGATTAACCCTTTTCCCATCGGACTTTTGCTGATTGGACTAGCTCTTTATATCAAACCGACCAAGCTTTTTTATTGGGTCAGCACTGCTATTTACATGCTGCTCTTTGTCTGGCTGGTCTCCAACTCCATCTACTATCGCGAGTTTACCGACTTTGTGACGGTCAATACCATGCTGGCCTCCAGCAAGGTTTCTGCAGGTCTGGGAGCAGCGGCCATGGAGCTTTTCCGTCCGTGGGATGCCATTTATATCATTGATTTCCCAATCCTTGGCTGGCTTTTTTATAAAAAGTATATCCGCTTGGATCATCGTGCATTCAATATCCGGGCTAGCTTTGCCGTAACATCTCTGTCAGCCATGCTCTTTTCAGCCAATCTTTTCCTAGCAGAGATTGATCGTCCAGAGCTCCTGACGCGCGGATTTTCAAATTACTATGTCGTCCGAGCTCTCGGCCTGCCAGCTTTTCTAGGCTACAGCGCCAATCAGACCTATAGTGCCAATAAAGAGCGCTCTAAAGCCTCTGCCAAAGATCTGGAGCCAGTCGAACAATATATTCAATCTCACTATGCCGAACCCAACTCTGAATACTATGGTATTGCCAAGGGGCGCAATGTATTTTATCTCCATTTAGAGAGCTTCCAACAATTTTTAATTGACTATAAACTACAGATGGACGGCAAGGAATACGAAGTAACACCTTTTCTAAACTCGCTTTACCATTCCAACTCAACTTTGGCCTTTTCTAACATCTTTAACCAAGTTAAGGCTGGAAAAACATCCGATGCAGAAACCATGCTAGAGACAGGCCTATTCGGTCTTAACCAAGGCTCCTTCATGGTAAACTACGGTGGTACCAATACCCAGCAAGCAGCTCCTTTTATCCTCTCTCAAAATGGAAATTACACATCTGCTGTTTTCCATGGAAATACTGGCAGCTTCTGGAACCGCAACACCGCCTACAAGCAATGGGGCTACAATTATTTCTTTGATGCCTCCTACTTCACCAAACAGGACGAGACTAACTCCTTCCAATACGGCTTGAACGACAAGATCATGCTGAAAGATTCCATCAAGTATCTGGAACATTTACAGCAGCCTTTCTATGCCAAATACATCACCGTCTCCAATCACTATCCTTATACGACCAGTCTGATTGGCGATGAAATTGGTTTCCCGCTTGCAGATACCAAAGACGAAACCATCAATGGCTACTTTGCAACCGCAAACTATCTCGACTCAGCTGTCAAAGCCTTCTTTGACTATTTAAAAGAAGCTGGACTGTACGAAAATTCAATTATTGTCCTTTACGGAGACCACTATGGAATTTCCAATTCTCGCAATCCAGCTCTGGCACCACTTCTAGGCAAAGACTCTGAAACCTGGTCTAGTTATGACAACGCTATGCTGCAGCGGGTCCCATATATGGTGGTGATACCGGGTATGGAGAAAGGAAAAATCATTGATACCTTTGGTGGACAAATAGATATGCTGCCAACTTTGGAGCATCTATTGGGCATTGACTCAAAAAATTACCTTCAAGTCGGACAAGACCTACTCTCACCTCAGCATGAGCAAATCGTGACTTTCCGCTCAACCAATAACTTTGTAACCCCTAAATATACAAGCTACAGCGGACGGATTTACAACACACAAACTGGGGACGAGATTACCCTTCCCGACGAATCCACAACTGCAGAACTGGAAGCTATTCGGACAGCAGCCAATACCCAGCTGAAGATGAGCGATGCGATTCAGACAGGGGACCTGCTCCGCTTCTACACGGGCAATGACTTAGGAAAAGTCAATCCCGAGGACTATTCTTACATCAACTCCTTCAAGGCTCTCCAAGCCATCGAGAAGGAAAAAGGAGAGCAATCGACCAGCCTTTACTCAAAACGTGGCGGTGTGTCCTCCATTGACTTATTCAATTCGCCAAGCTATCGAGCACTGCACCCTGAACAATTCCAATCCAGCAGTGAGGAAGAGAGTAGCGGAGACTCTTCTAGCTCCTCTAGCTCTTCAAGTTCCTCTAGTTCAACTGCTACTCCTTAGTATTTATCAAACTACAAAACTCTCACCAAAACGTTGAAAATGTTTTGAACCGCACCCCAAAAGTTAGACAGAAAAATCTAACATTTGGGGTGTTATTTTTATGAAAT
>NZ_JPEN01000051.1 GCF_000767835.1 Streptococcus sinensis
CTATAAAATAATTAAGAAAGGGTTTATACTGGCGGAAGCTACCCGCTAATATAAATATAAGGTCTGATTATGGATCAGCAAAATGGATTGTTTGGTTTTCTTGAAAATCACGTCATGGGACCAATGGGTAAACTTGCTCAGTTTAAAGTAGTGCGTGCCATCACGGCAGCAGGTATGGCAGCTGTGCCATTTACTATTGTTGGGTCAATGTTTTTGGTATTCAGTATTTTGCCACAAGCTTTCTCATTCTGGCCAATTGTAGCAGATATTTTCTCAGCTTCATTTGATAAATTCACTTCTCTTTATATGGTTGCTAACTACGCTACCATGGGGTCTCTCTCTCTTTATTTTGTCCTTTCACTTGCTTATGAGTTGACAAAAATTTATGCAGAAGAAGAAGACCTTAATATGAACCCTCTTAATGGTGCTCTTCTTGCATTAATGGCTTTCATCATGACAGTGCCACAAATCATCTTTGATGAAGGAATGATGAAGGCTGTGACCAACCTTAAAGAAGGTGCAGTAGTTGCTGATGGTTGGGCAATGGGGAACGGTGTTACTCGTTTTGGGACAACAGGGATTTTCACAGCTATCATTATGGCTATTGTGACAGTACTAATTTATCGTATGTGTGTTAAGCGTAATTGGGTTATTAAAATGCCTGAAGCTGTTCCAGAAGGGGTTTCTCGTGGATTTACTGCTTTGATTCCAGGATTTGTAGTTGCATTTGTTGTTATTTTTATTAACGGTCTACTTGTAGCTATGGGCACAGATATTTTTAAAGTCATTGCAATTCCGTTTGGGTTTGTTGCAAATCTGACTAACTCATGGATTGGATTGATGATTATCTATCTCTTGACTCAACTTCTTTGGATTGTAGGTATTCACGGTGCCAATATTATCTTTGCATTTGTTAATCCGATTGCTCTTGCAAATATGGCAGAAAACGCTGCTGGTGGGAACTTTGCTGTAGCTGGTGAGTTTTCTAACATGTTTGTTATTGCTGGTGGATCAGGTGCAACTCTTGGTTTATGTCTCTATATTGCTTTTGCTGCTAAGTCAGAACAACTCAAAGCTATTGGACGTGCTTCAGTCGTGCCAGCATTATTCAATATTAATGAGCCGCTCATTTTTGGTTTACCGATTATCTATAACCCAGCCTTGGCCATTCCATTCATCTTGGCGCTAATGGTTACTGCTACTATTTACTACTTGGCTAATACACTAAACCTTATTAATCCAGTTATTGCACAGGTTCCATGGCCAACTCCAGTGGGTATAGGAGCTTTCTTAGGGACAGCAGATCTTCGAGCAGTCCTAGTTGCTCTAGTGTGTGCAGTCGCAGCCTTCTTGGTTTATTTCCCATTCATTCGTGTCTATGACCAAAAATTGGTGAAAGAAGAGCAAGAAGCTTAAGTGTTAATTAAAAAAAGCTAACTTGTTAATAGACTCAAAAAGTTCATACAAGACATACTAAGATTAGCAGTGAAGAATTTTTCAACGAAATGTTCTTCACTGCTTTTTATTGCAATTTATCAAATAAAAATGCAAGGGAACTATATACCTGTTTACACTAACCACAAGGTGTAGTATTTCACAAAACATAAAAAAGACGACTTCCGAATCGGAAATCGTCTTTTAATGTGATGTCAATAATATTTTTTAAGTTTATCTTGATTTTCTTTGAAAAAATCTTCTAACCAATCTATGCCATAAGCATGGCTAAAACCTTCTAGGAGAACAGAGAAGTCAATACTATCAAATCCCATTTTCTTCAAACCATCAAAGGTGTTGAATGGTGAACGAAAATGCTTGTATTTGATAATCGCACCAATATCTTTCAAATCCTGCTCTCTAGTACTGACCATTTTCATCCCTAACACGTATTCAATTGGAGCAACTAAAACCGTTAGATTTTCAAATGAGTACAAGGTTTCACATAAACTTAACGGTGGCTGTGTGTTCATATTTGCCACATTATTGTTGAGCCATAGCTCTTCGTGAGTGTTAAGATTAAACTCTTGTCCGACACGAGCGATAATCTCATTGATTTTCTGGCTTTCCTCATAAAAAGCATCCACATCTTGCGTCGCACGTAAACCATGATATTCCAAGACATAGCCACCAACGCAGATAATGGTCAAAGTAAGATTTTCCTGAACCAATTCCTTATTCAAGGCTTCGAAAACAGGTTTCATTTTATCCATGTTTGTATTTCTCCATCATTTTTTGAACATTGGTTAATTTAGCTGGCTTATTTAACGAAATCACATATTCATGAGTTGGTGTGTGCTCTTGAATGGCATACTTTAAGCTAACCTTTTGAAAATCAGTTAATTCTTTGGAGACTAGTAATTTCTCAACATCCTCATTTGTTAAATAAGAATGGTCTTCAAAAATGACTTTTCGCAAATAACGAAACCAATGACTTGCATTGAAACGTGATTGCTTGGATGCATTTATCATATAATCATACCAATCCATCATCTTCCTCCTATAAGATTTAGTTCATGTGATTGTCTATATTCAAAAGTCTAGCTTTTTCTCTTTCTTAACTGTTTATCTTCTTTAGGATTATAATTCAAAGCCTGTTGTAGTTTCAAATCAAAATCAGAAAGTTCTAGTTTTTCCTCCTCAAAAGGAATATCAGGCAATTCAAACTGAAACTTTTTATAAAAGAAAGTGTCGAACTCCTCTTTGTTATCTGAAATATCTACTAGAGTATCTAGTTCAGAAAGTCGATTCTGTATGCTGATTTTTGTAATATCTCCTAGCTTTTGGTAAATCGCGTAATACGATAAATCTTGGAAAAATTTCCGATGTGATTTAACAATCGCCTGAGTATAAGGGCAATTATAATAACTGAGATATTTTTTGTAAAAATTATCAGAAAGAGAAATTTGGTAATCCACTAACTTATTGTCAATCGTTTTGGAAACTGTTCGCTCCATTTCTGCATGTAGTTTATCCATGGATTAGCTCCTTGTATTTTGTACGAACTCCTGAAGATGCTAATAGAAGATTGAAGCGGTCATTATCCGCCATACTACGAGTATTGTAGCGGAATACAAATTCATCCACATAGTCCTGCAAATGTTTCTTAGACCATGAATGGTAAATCCCTAATACCCCTCGTTTAAGTCCTGCCCAGAAACCTTCAATCGTGTTTGTATAAATATCATCAATGACATATTCACGAGCACCATGGTTTACAAAAGCGTGGTCGTACATCTTCGCAACTTTATTATAACCCAACCATTCATCAGTGTAAAGTTGAGCGGTATCTTTAACAAATTTAACGACTTGTTCTGTCAGAGTTTTTATACCTGTATCACTTACTTTATGAGCATTTAATTTTCCTTCTCGTGCAACCATACCGACAACTGGAGTTTTATCTTTTAGAGAACGACCCTGTGCATTTTTGACCTTTTTAGAATTATGGCGATTCTTATTTTTACCACCAATATAGGTTTCATCTACTTCGACAGTTCCGTCCAATTCATTGTTATTTTCTGAGCCAAAGCATCTACGAATACGCTCTAACATAAACCAAGCGGTTTTCTGAGTAACGTGAATATCTTTTGAAAGTTGAAGCGAGGAGATGCCTTTTTTATGAGAAGTCACCATCCAAATAGCAATAAACCATTTTTGAAGAGAAACCTTAGTATTATCAAACATTGTACCAGTTTTAACGCTAAAATATTTGCCAGTATTCTTGCACCTGTATTTTCCATTCTTGCACTTATAAACCTTAGATGTTTCATCAAAAGGACTGACTACATAGCCATTCCAGCGAATTTTTTCTAAATGTTGTTCACAATGATAATCACTTGGGAAAGCATTCATCAAATCATACAATGACTTAAACTCACCTAACATCTCTCTGCTCCTTTTATATTCTAAAATCATTATATCATTTAAAACACAAAAGTCAATAAATTAGTGTAAAATTGGGTATAATTCTTTTCAAAACTAGTATTTTGTGATATAATAGTATTGTTATATAAGCAAGGAGAAAAATATGACAGAAATCAAATCAAATCAAATCAAATCAAATCAAATCAAATCAAATCAAATCAAATCAAATCAAATCAAATCAAATCAAATCAAATCAAATCAAATCAAATCAAATCAAATCAAGCTGATTATGTAGCTATTCAGTCTTTTTGTCAACCCCTTTTTAGGACTTTTTCACTTTTTTGTGAGGAGGTCTTTTATCATATAATCTCTAAATTGGAGGTTGTATGTTAGTAAGAAAAACAAACGAAAGTGATAGCACAGGTAAATTAGTTTATCAGCTTTTTTCAGAAGCTAATTTTTCGAACAAAGACTTCTATGTAGAAAACGCTGGTGAAGCAACATGGATAGAAGCATTAAAAGGAGCTTCTAAATCTCTAAAAGGAAAACAAGGAATTCCTGACTTCAATTTTCAATCTGGCAGATTTCACATACTTATAGAAAACAAAAAAGATTTTTCTAAATTGGAGACTTTCGACGAAAATGGTAATCTATTGATGGATGTTCATTCAATAAAAGAATATGCTGTAAATGGAGCCGTTCATTATGCAAAATGGATTGTTGAGCATTCTTCTATTTATGATAAAATCTTTGCATTAGGAATAGTTGGTTCTCCTAGACGATATAAAATACAACCTTATTATATTGAAAATAGGGAAGATGGTCTTGTTATAAAAAGACTTAGTGATGTATTAAGTTTTGAAAATTTTAAAGAAGAGAATATTGAAGAATATTATAAAGTTTCAGTTCTTGGTGAGCTATCTCTTTATCAAGAAGAACTGAAAAATATCAATGAAATTGCATATAGTATTCACGAAGATTTGAGAAATTATGGAAATTTAGGAGCAGATAATAAAGCAACTGTAGTATCAGCTATTTTGTTAGCACTACGACATGGATTGACAGCAAATCAACTAACTGGAGGTGTTGATAGTAGTTCAGATGGTAATACTATTTTTAGAGCTATCGAAGATGAGTTGAATAATTTGTATCAAGTTAGAAGCAAAAAAATTGGTTCTCTTTTAGATACTTTTCGATTTATTACTACTGATGTGCGATTGAATACTAAGTTAACAGAATTAGGCAATAGAACACCTTTATGGTATTTTACAGACCGTTTAAGCAATGAAGTCTATCATAGGGTAGTTGGTGGTACTCCATTTGATATATTAGGTTCATTCTATAGCGAATTTGTTAAGTATGGTGGCAATGATGGTTCGGATTTAGGTATTGTATTAACACCGTTGAATATTACTTCCCTAATGGCTGACCTAATTGAAATAAGCCCTACCGACACGGTGATTGACCCTGCTACTGGTACAGGTGCTTTTCTAATTGCTTCAATGCAAAAGATGATTGAGCAGGTTGAAAAAGATGATGTCAATTATAAAACTAGTGAAGCTAAAAAACAAGCAATCAAAAAAATAAAGTCAGATAGGTTATATGGAATAGAGTTGAAGTCCAAACTATATGCAATATCAGCTACTAATATGATATTGCGAAATGACGGTCGTGCGCATTTAGAAGAAGGGGATATGTTTCATCTTTCTTTAGAGAACGATGGGAATTTCGATAAACTATTGATGAATCCACCGTATAGTCAAGCCAAAACAAAAGTTACTTCTCATTTATCTGAGATGAACTTTATGATAAAGGCTTTAGGTAGATTAAAATGCGGAGGTCGAGCAGCATTTATCGTCCCCCAATCAACAATGACCAGTGGTCCAAAAGCTATAAAAGATGCTGATTATAGAGAATTAAAACAAGAGCTGTTAGATAATAACAGAATAATTGCAGTGATTACAATGAATCCTAAGACATTTTATCCTTATGGGACAAGTCCGGTTGTTATCGTATTGGAACATGGTGTACCACAAAAGGATAGTAGAAGCATTTTGTATGATTTTAGAGATGACGGGAATATTCTTAATCCTCATCTTGGGATGTTAGAAGATGCTACAGCAACAGAAAAGAGGAAAAGACTGCTAGATACTATTAAAGATAAGATAGATATAGATGGTGTTAACTCAATAAAAACAACTCTGACAGCAGATGATGAATGGTTGCACAGTTATTTCTATTTTGATGATTCAATTCCAACTCCAAAGGACTTTTTATCTGCATTAAGAGACTATGCAACGTTTGAATACAGCATGAAAATTAGCGATAGAGGAGATATTTTTGATGACTGAAACTTTGAAATATCTACCTTTTGAATTATCAGATACCAGATACTTTAAGTTACACTCGACAAGCTCTGGTATTGATAAAGTGAGATTAAAGATTACAAATGACCAAGAATATTTTCCATACATTACTCGGACAGATAAAAATAACGGCTGTGATATGTTTGTGGGAAAGCAGGATAAACCACTTGATAAAGGAAATTCCATTACAATTGGTTTAGATACTCAAACAGTTTTCTATCAACCTACGGATTTTTATACTGGTCAAAATGTTCAAATATTAGAATCTAAGTTTATGACTAAAAATATCGCCCTATTTTTAATTCCACTAATAAAAAAACAACTAGTGTTACTTAACTGGGGAGGAAACGGAGCAACTTTAGGACGATTGCGTGTCAAGAAAATTGTTTTACCAGTTGATGAAAAAAATGAACCTAATTGGGAATACATGGATAGTTTTATAAATAGTCAAATTAAGCCGTTAAAAGAACTAGCTAATAACTCTCTCTTGACTCCTCCGCTCATAGATTTGAATAGTGTTCCTTGGTCAGATTTTTATATATCAGATTTTTTTGAAGCTGAAAGAGGTAAATCTGGAGCAAAAGGAAAGCTCCAGAGCGGAGAAATCCCTCTTATTTCTGCCCGTAAGCAATTCAATGCTTTTGATAGTTTCGTTACAGTTGACGAAAGCAAAGTCTTCAAAGAATCAATATCAATAAACAATAACGGCGATGGTGGAGCAGGTTTAGCATTTTTTCACAACTATAAGTACGTTGCAACTCAAGATGTGACAGCGCTAATGGAGAGGAAGTTTATGAGTAAAGAAGCTAAACTGTTTATATCTGTTTGCATAACTAAACAAGCTAACAAATTTGGGCACGGAAACAAACTGAACTCTAAACGTCTTCTTCATCAGAAGATAATGTTACCTGTAACGATTGAAGGAGAACCTGATTTCGAATTCATGGAAATGTATATATCATCAATAATAAGTTGATAGCAATTCCGCTTTTTATAAGTTGTTTAATATCTATACCAAAAGCGACCTCTAATATAGAAGTCGCTTTTTTGTATATTATCGGAAGCACTACATATTGTGGTTAGTGTAAACAGGTATATAGTTCCCAAATGCAAAAGCAATTCTGCGGAGGATTGCTATTAAGCTGTTTTTGGTCTATTTGAGAATGATAGTTTCCATGCTAGGTCTTAAGAAAGCTTGTAAAGCTTCACAATTTAGTAAACGTTAATTCGAAAGAATGGCTATACTTATACGGAACACCCCTCAAGGTAACCTTTTTGTCCTTGGATTGCAGGCTGATTTTCTTAGTCTGCTTACAACTTTAGAGGAAAAATGTACTGTTTCCTAGTTCAAAATACTTCTGAACCTTTGCTCAGGTAATATAAAAAATCGCATGGATAAATCTTTTTAGATGTCATCCATGCGATTTTTGAGTTTAGAGGGCATAGCGAGCAAAGGTTTACTTATCAGAAAAGGAGAGGAATATTTTTATTCTTCTTTCTTTTTCAGTAAGAATAGGCCACTACTTGTAGCAATAAGAACACTTGCGACTGCAAATAGAGCTGTGTTTTCCTTGCTTCCTGTTTCTGGCAGTTGGTCTTGCTGCGTTACGCTTACTAGTTGAGGTGTAGGTTTGTAGGTTGTTATGGTTGCTTGACCTGCTTGAGGTTTTTGATTCACAATTTCTACAATTTCAACAGATGGTTCTTGAACAGGATCTTTCAGTTCAGCCAATTGGCTGCCGAAGACAGCATTGGATATCCAACGGTAGAAGTGGATGGTGTGCAGACGATTAGTTGGATTTCCAGCGTAAACGAAGAGTGGATGCTCCTTGTAACTACCGGAAATGGCTACGATCTTATTGGCTAGCTTTTCGTTGCCTGGCCACCAACCTGCAATGTAGTAGTCGCTGCCAGCAATTGAAGCCAAAGTCTTGAAGTTGGCAGGGGCTTTTGCGATCCAGTTTCCAGAATTAGAATAGAAGAGATCATTCTTCTTATAGCCACTAGTCAATGGATCTTTATCATCTACAATAGCTTTCATAAGTCCTTCAAAATCGCTGCCTCCAGAGAATCTTTCAGCATCAAATCCATCTAGGACACCAAGTTTTTCAAGGCGTTGCATAGCAGAGCCGCCAACTACGATTGTTGGTTTGAGACTGAGGATAGACTTATCAAACTTGTTGCTTTCAAGGACGATGACATCGGCTTCCTCAGGTGTGTCGACAATATCAAAGCCCAGATTCTTCAGTGCGAGGGCTGTATGAGCAGGAGAATCGACACCAGCCCAATAATATTGATGAGGAGGAGCATAGACTTTAAGAGCTTTCAAAGGTTGCCCTGTCGGAACTTTATAAAGGGCATCTCCATAAATAGCATAATTGTTCAGCAGATTTGCAAATGTCGGTGTATCAACGATATAACCATCTTCTGTCAGATAAACTTTCTTACCTTCGCGAATAGCTTGGTTGACAGCTTTAACGGCGCTGTCGGATGTGTTAGCAATCACATAGTATGGAGCTTTATGATTGACTTCACTAGTGCGAGTAGCCCGAAGTGCAGTGACTTCACCGAGTTTGCCATCAAAGAGTTTATCTTTAAAGACTGCTTCAGCTTTAAAGCCTCTCATATCTGGGAAGTTTACCAAAAGTTCAGCATACATGGCAGCCCAAGCGGACTCATTTGATCCTTTGTAGAGGATATGGTTGGCATAGCCACGCTTAGCTTGAGCCATATCGACAACGAGGTCGCCCTTCTTATAGTTGCCAACATCTTCCTTCAATTCTTGAATGACAACACCATTTCTCTTGAAGTATTCAATCATGTTAAAGGCTTGTTGGGAATCATTGTCTTTGTCAAGACCCATTGGGATGACATAATAATCAGGGAAGAATTTTTTCTGACCATTTTTTACCCGTCCAACAACCTTGCCGTCAGGTCCGACCAATTCATTTTCAGCTTTTGGATCTTCAACCTTATTGATGCCACGGAGATAGAAGTTGAGGCGCATTTCCATGAGCTTATCAGGGTCTTGAGACAGGTAAGAGATACCTCCAAGGACAGCGTGATAACCAGCTTTATAGGATTCTTGATTGCCCTCAGGAATTTCAACGGTATGTCCTAATATTCCATGGTACATAGCATAAACACCTGTGTAGCCAGAGAAGGAGTCATCCCAGCCATCGCCCCAGTCTAGTTTAGGAATGATGTAGTGGTCATACTTGGAATTGGCAACACCGGCGCGGCCCATGTGGTGGGCATTTTCCAGCATATTTTTTGACAAAAGGTCATATTCAAAGTTTGGATCGTGCGGTGGAGTAGCTGGCTCAATCAGGAAGTCCTTGACAAAGCCGTGGATGTCGTAAAGTGCAATTGGATTCCATTTGTTGATGAGTCCAGCAACAATACGGGTTTCTGGGTTAGCCTGATAGCTAGTATCGCGGTTTGGATCGATTCCGTTAGCTAGGGCACGGGTATTGGCAACATCTCCGTCAGGATTTTCAGTAAAGTCAAAGAGGAAAATGAATTTCTTGAGGAGTTCTTTGACGCTGAGTGTGACAGTCTTAGCATTTCCATTGGCATCGGTGGTTTGGAAAGAAATTTGATCTTTGGTCGCAAAAGTATTGAAGAGTCCAGTGATAATGTCGATAGCAGGTTGTTCATCGGCGTGGGTATTGTTGATAAGGACTGGCAGTTTATAGTCCAGTGTGCCATTTTTCAGAGCTGCTAACATTTCAGCTGGTTTAGTGAGAGCGAGTCGATTGGTTGTATTGAGATAGTCGTCAATGCTCTTTTGATCGGAACTGATGATACCAAGTTTAACATCGCGTCCTTGAGCGCTTTTACCAGTCGTTTCGATTTTGACAAGACGATCCGTTTTAGCATCCTGCCGGCTCTTTTCGATAGCTGCCAGCATTTCATCATGGGTATGGAAATCTTCATAAGGTCGCAGAACGATGTTCTTGCGAATGGTCAGGCCTAAATCTTCACTGGTTCCGACCAATTCATGAGTACCCATAAAGTTGCGGTAGGTTCTGCGGATATTATTTGGTGTCCGCAGGCTTAAGTCTTGACCAAATAACTCATTAAATTTAAGGGAAACTTTAAGGTCATTTCCATCAGCTTTTTCCTCTACAGTGACAAATGGGTCGCCAGAGAAGGTTCCGTCAGCCATCTTCCAAGTTTTCCACTCACTAATCGGCTTGTTGTCTAGTTTCCAAGTAATCTTACCAGCTTGAGCTCCCTGTTCTTGAATGGTTTCTTCAATGACAGCTTTTTCAGACATATAAACCTTGCTGTCAGCAAGCTGAACCTTGTTTTCTTCGATACCAGCTGCGCGCATTTCTGCTTTGGCAGAAGTGTCGACTTTTTCGGCAGCATCAGCTGTTTTTTCTTCAGCTCCTGTGGCAGGAAGGGTTGGAACAGTGCTGTCGGCTTTTTCAGGGGCAGCCTCAGTCTTGCTGGTTTGCTCTGGTGATCCGGTTTGAGGAATAGTCGCATTTTCTACGACTTTCTCTGAGCTTGCAGGCGTAGGCTGCTCGACGACAGTGCTGACTTTACTGGTCTCCTGTGGGGTTTCAGCAGGGCTAACTGTGTCAGCGGCAGCATTTCCTTGGACTAAAACTGCTAAAAGAACTGCAGCTGAGACACTGAGGACTTGAGTATATAAGCGTTTCTTATATGAGTCTTTCATAAGAAATCTCCTTTGTAATGTGTTCTTAAATCTAGTATAGCAGGTTCTGTAACCGTTTTCAATCAAAAGTATAGAAAAAAATTAAACTTCTAACGAAAAGGACTAATATCTGTAATTTTTTGGACAAAAATTGGAAATCTGACTGGCAGAAAGAGTGTTGATCGCTCTAATTAATATTAATTTTTCAAGAACTTGTTTATGACTGCTTTTACATAAGGTTTTATGCAAAATTTGAAGCCTTGATTTCTGCAAATTCATGCAAAATCTATTCATTTATGCTACAATATTAGCAATAAATATGATTGGAGCAAACGATGAAAGCGATTATTACGGTTGTTGGAAAAGATAAGACGGGGATTGTGGCCGGTGTATCTACTAAAATTGCAGAGCTGGGGCTCAATATTGACGATATTTCACAAACGGTTTTGGATGAATTTTTTACCATGATGGCTGTCGTGTCTAGCGATGAGAAGCAGGATTTTGCAGCGCTTCGTAGTGAATTTGAGGCCTTTGGTCAGACGCTCAATGTCAAAATCAATATTCAAAGTGCAGCGATTTTTGACGCTATGTACAATATCTAAGGAGAGGGCGCATGGATATTAGACAAGTTACAGAAACCATTGCCATGATTGAGGAGCAGAATTTCGATATTCGGACCATCACCATGGGCATTTCGCTCTTGGACTGTATTGACTCAGATATTGAGCGTGCGGCGGATAAGGTGTACCAAAAGATTACGACCAAGGCTAAAGATTTGGTGACTGTCGGGAATGAGATTGCAGCTGAGCTGGGGATTCCCATCGTCAACAAGCGGGTGTCTGTTACCCCGATTTCCCTGATTGGGGCAGCTACGGACGCAAGGGACTATCTGCCTCTGGCTCATGCTCTGGATCGGGCAGCAAAAGAAATCGGTGTGGACTTCATCGGTGGTTTTTCTGCCTTGGTGCAAAAGGGTTATCAAAAAGGGGATGAAATCCTCATTAATTCCATTCCGCGGGCTTTGGCTGAGACAGACAAGGTCTGCTCCTCTGTCAATATCGGCTCAACCAAAACCGGCATCAATATGACAGCAGTTGCGGATATGGGACGGATTATCAAGGAAACCGCCCAGCTTTCTGATATGGGGGCGGCCAAGTTGGTCGTCTTTGCCAATGCGGTAGAGGACAATCCTTTCATGGCCGGTGCCTTTCATGGTGTCGGTGAAGCAGATGTGGTCATCAATGTCGGTGTTTCTGGGCCAGGCGTTGTCAAGCGGGCTCTGGAAAAGGTCCGTGGTGAGAGCTTTGACGTGGTCGCGGAAACGGTCAAGAAAACGGCCTTCAAAATCACCCGTATCGGCCAGTTGGTCGGTCAGATGGCCAGCGAGCGTCTGGGCGTTAAGTTCGGGATTGTTGATTTGAGTCTGGCTCCGACACCGGCAGTCGGAGACTCAGTGGCCCGTGTCTTGGAAGAAATGGGCTTGGAAACAGTCGGTACTCATGGTACGACAGCGGCGCTTGCCCTTCTCAATGACCAAGTCAAAAAAGGCGGTGTCATGGCCTGCAACCAGGTCGGCGGTCTGTCTGGTGCTTTCATTCCTGTTTCAGAGGACGAGGGCATGATTGCTGCTGTGCAAAATGGCTCGCTCAATCTAGAAAAGCTAGAAGCTATGACAGCTATTTGTTCGGTCGGTTTGGATATGATTGCCATTCCAGAGGCGACGCCAGCTGAAACCATCGCAGCCATGATTGCGGATGAAGCGGCTATTGGGGTTATCAATCAGAAGACGACAGCCGTGCGGATTATTCCAAAAGGCAAGGAAGGTGATATGATTGAATTTGGCGGGCTCTTGGGAACAGCTCCGGTCATGAAGGTCAATCAGGCTTCGTCAGCTGCCTTTATCGCGCGTGGCGGTCAAATTCCAGCACCGATTCACAGTTTTAAAAATTAAAGTGAGCAATCACTGGGTGCTGCTAACTGGCTCTTTTCAACTCCCCCTTCGAATAAAATAGCTGGAAAGGAGATTTTCTATGTATAAGTTGCAATCAATTGAAGAGTATGGCACGACTCGGGTTCTCATCTTGGAAAATGTGGACACTGGACGTCAGGAGCGCTGTTTTGATGATTCATTGCTTTTGGATTTCAATAATTTTGAATTTATGAAAGTCGGCAATTCTTACCAATGCAAGATTTTACTGGTTGGGAAAGTTGATTCGGCAGGAGAACTGTTCACCTATTTAGGGAAGGAGCGGGTTGGCAGCAAAAATTTACTGAAATTGGCAGGGTCAGATCAGTCGCTTTATTACTTGGACGAGGGCGGAGTCTGGCATACTTTGCAAGAAAATCAGTCGCTTATGGTTAGTTATTCCCGCAAGGATTTGATTCAGGTAGAGGAGATTCTTCATCCCAGTCTGCGCTAGTTTGATGTTGAAAGGCAGGGCTGCCATCATTTCAAGGGGAATTTAGGAGAGAATATGACAAAGACAAGACTGTTTATTATCCGCCATGGCAAGACCATGTTTAATACCATTGGCCGAGCTCAGGGCTGGTCGGACACACCGCTGACAGCAGAAGGTGAACGTGGGATTCATGAGTTGGGTATTGGGTTGCGGGAGTCTGGCTTGGAATTTGTAAAAGCCTTTTCCAGTGATTCGGGTCGCACGATTCAGACCATGGGGATTATTTTGGAAGAGTTGCAACTGACGGGTAAGATTCCTTATCGGTTTGACAAGCGCATCCGGGAATGGTGTTTTGGTAGTTTTGACGGTGCCTATGGTGGAGAGCTTTTCCACGGGGTCATTCCGCGGGTGCTGGATGCAGACGATTATAAAGAACTGAGCCTGCCGGATTTAGCAAATGGCTTGGTTGAAGTGGATACAGCTGGCTGGGCTGAACCTTGGGAACAGCTTGGTGGCCGGATTTTAGAAGGGTTTACTGCTATCGCCCAAGATGTGGAGGCTGCTGGCGGGGGAGATGCTTTGGTTGTCAGCCATAGTATGACCATTGGGACTTTTACCTATCTGATTGATGCGGCCATTACCAAAAATCCTGGTGTCCAAAATGGCAGTGTGACAGTTGTCGAATATGAAAAGGGGCAATTTACGCTGCAGGTCTTGGGAGATATGTCCTACCGTGAAATTGGTGCCAAGATTCTGGATGTGCAAGAATAGCCGAGGAGAAAGCGGGAAGCAATGATTTAATAGGATTTTCTGAAACCGAGGCAGGTGGACTATTTGATAAGCACTTCTCATTTGGTTTGCAAGTTGCAGCGACTGAGTCTGCTCTGGGCTGTTTTGCTGAGTTTTCAGCTTCATTATGAGAAGAGTAGATTAGTACATCATTGATTGTCATAAATTGAATGCAAGTTTAGCTATGCTAGGCTTGTATTTTTATTTCTAAAAAGTATACTTTAATAAACGAAAAGTATAGATATTTAAAAAAAGAAGAGGCCGATTTTTGGTATAATGGCTTGGACGGTAGGCGTACTGGACAAACAGACAGAGTCTGTATTATAATAAGATTAAGAAAAAAAAGAAGCAGAAGAGAGCTTGGCTAAAGTAAAATATGAAGAAATAGCCGATGTTCTCCGAGATAGAATTGCAGATGGAGTCTACCCAGTAGACTCCTTGTTGCCTACTCAATCGGAGCTTGCAAAAGGGTTTGGCGCCAGCCAGATGACTATGATCAAAAGTACCTAAACTGTTCGGTTTCCGATCCTGTTTTGCAAGTGGAACAGGCTGTCTATCTGGGGAATGGCCGGCCGATTGAATATTCAAGAAGCCGTAATCGTTTCGACACCAAGGGCTATTCCTTATTGGATGTAAAAAATATTTAAGGAGAATGTTGTTATGTCAGAACCATTATTTTTACAGTCTGTGATGCAGGAGAAGATTTGGGGTGGGACCAAGCTGCGCGATGTCTTTGGCTATGAGATTCCTAGTGACCATGTGGGCGAATACTGGGCTATTTCAGCTCATCCTAATGGCGTGTCAACTGTCAAGAATGGACGCTTTGCCGGTCAGAAGTTAGATGCTCTCTATGCCGAGCACCGTGAGCACTTTGGCAATCGTCCAGAGCCTGTCTTTCCGCTTTTGACGAAGATTTTAGATGCCAATGACTGGCTCAGTGTTCAGGTCCATCCTGATGATGCTTATGGACTAGAGCATGAAGGCGAACTTGGCAAGACTGAGTGCTGGTATGTTATCGCTGCAGACGAAGGAGCAGAGATTATCTACGGTCACAATGCCAAGAGCAAGGAAGAGTTGCGCCAGCAAATCGAGAGCAAGGACTGGGATCATCTCCTGACCAAAATTCCAGTCAAGGCTGGCGACTTCTTCTATGTACCAAGTGGAACCATGCATGCCATTGGCTCAGGGATTCTGATTTTAGAGACTCAGCAGTCTAGCGACACAACCTATCGGGTCTATGACTTTGATCGCAAGGACGATGCTGGCAATCTTCGTGAGTTGCATTTGGAGCAATCGATTGATGTTCTGACTATCGGTGAGCCAGCTAATAGCCGTCCCGTTACCATTCAGGCAGACGATTTGACTTCTACTCTTTTGGTGGCCAATGACTTCTTTGCTGTTTACAAGTGGGATATTGCTGGTTCTGTTGAGTTTAAAAAGACAGCAGATTACAGTCTGTTTAGCGTCTTGGAAGGTGTTGGCGAGCTGGAAGTTGATGGAGCGATTTATCCTCTTGAAAAAGGGGAGCATTTCATCCTGCCAAGTGACGTCAAAGAATGGACTTTGTCTGGCGACTTGCAGCTGATTGTCAGCCATCCATAGAGAAAGGCGGATTTTGTGCTTGATAAGGTAAGAGAAACAAGTGTTGATGAAGATATTCTTGATTTCTTGAAGTATGTCTATTTTGGGGATTTTTCAAATCCTATCGAAGCAGCAAGCAGGCGGGCTTATCTCGATATGAACAGAACGCTAAGACTGAAGCCGTTGCCAGATGATGTTAGGCTAATGTTACGACGAAAAGTAAACTTAATATTTGCAGAAGAGCTACCTAAACTCTCCTTGAAGGACATTCCCGATCAAGATTCTTTTGATTCTTGGCACCAAAATGTAAGCAATCAAATGAAAAGGATTTACTTAGACAATGGGGTTGTGTTTACATATGGCCATGCACAAAAATGGCTCAATATGACCATCAAGTATTTATATATGCTTGAAGCGACTTCATTTGATGAAGTGTTTGAGTATTTGCATGTTCCGCTGGATAACTATGTTTTTGACATTGCTAGCGGTAATCTGGATATAGAAAGACCAAAGCAACCTTGGAGTCGCTGGGATGATTATGATCATCAGTATTTAGCTTATCAAAAAGCAATTAGAGAAAAGATTTTGCAGGGCAGTCCCTTGCGTTGGGAATTCAGATATTGGCTAAAAGTAGTGCAAGGTATAGAAAAGGACTAGCCGATCTTGTGCCTTGCTGAATGATTGATGTTAGAGAAACGCATGAAAAGATTCTTAGAATAGATTTCATGCGTTTTTAATATTGTTTCGAGCTATTCTTATCATTTGAAAGCGGGATGAAAAATGCAGTTAAAGATTGAAATGACTGCGTTTTTTTGTCTTCCTACTCCTTCTTTCATTCTTGAAAGATATAGGGAAACGTGCTATAATGAGAAGAAACATTTAAAAACAGAACATAAACAAGTAAGGGAAAAAATGGCTAATATTTTAAGAACAATCATTGAAAATGATAGAGGAGAATTAAGAAAATTAGAGAAAATGGCAGATCGGGTCATTGCTTATGAAGATACAATGGCTGCGATGACTGATGAAGAACTGCAAGCAAAGACAGCAGAGTTCAGGGAGCGTTATGCGAAAGGCGAAAGTTTAGATGATCTTTTGTATGAAGCCTTTGCAGTTGTCCGAGAAGGTGCCAAGCGCGTTCTAGGACTCTTTCCTTATAAAGTGCAGATCATGGGGGGGATTGTCCTCCACCACGGAGACGTTCCTGAAATGCGTACAGGAGAAGGAAAGACTCTGACTGCAACGATGCCAGTTTATCTGAATGCTCTTTCGGGAAAAGGCGTACACGTTGTTACTGTCAATGAATATCTGACAGAACGGGATGCAACTGAAATGGGAGAGCTGTATTCTTGGCTGGGCCTTTCGGTTGGGATTAACCTAGCGGCTAAATCTTCTATTGAAAAGAGAGAAGCCTATGCTTGTGATATTACTTATTCAACCAATGCGGAGATCGGTTTTGACTATCTGCGTGACAATATGGTCGTTCGCGCTGAAAATATGGTTCAACGTCCGCTTAATTACGCCTTGGTTGATGAGGTGGACTCAATCTTGATTGACGAGGCCCGTACGCCCCTGATTGTATCTGGTCCAACCTCTTCTGATACAAATCAGCTTTATCATATGGCGGATCATTATGTAAAATCTCTTGCTAAAGAGGATTACATCATTGATGTTCAGTCTAAGACCATTGGCCTTTCGGATTCTGGTATCGACAAAGCTGAGAGCTATTTCAAGTTGGATAATCTTTATGATATTGAAAATGTTGCTCTGACTCACTTTATTGACAATGCCCTTCGAGCCAACTACATCATGCTTTTGGATATTGATTATGTAGTCAGTGAGGAGCAAGAAGTCTTGATTGTTGACCAGTTTACGGGTCGGACGATGGAAGGACGTCGGTATTCAGATGGTCTGCACCAAGCAATTGAAGCAAAAGAAGGTGTGCCAATCCAAGATGAAACTAAGACCTCAGCTTCTATCACTTATCAAAATCTTTTCAGAATGTACAAGAAGCTCTCTGGAATGACCGGTACAGCAAAAACAGAAGAAGAAGAGTTTCGTGAAACATACAATATCCGAGTGATTCCAATCCCTACGAACCGTCCTGTAGCTCGGATTGACCATCCAGATTTGCTCTATCCAAGTCTTGAATCTAAGTTCAAAGCAGTTGTTCAAGATGTAAAAGCACGTTATGAGAAAGGTCAGCCGGTTCTTGTCGGTACGGTTGCCGTTGAAACTAGTGATTTTATTTCTAAAAAATTAGTCGAAGCTGGTGTGCCTCATGAAGTTTTGAATGCCAAAAATCACTACAAAGAAGCGCAAATTATCATGAATGCTGGTCAACGCGGTGCTGTAACGATTGCGACCAACATGGCCGGACGTGGTACTGATATCAAGCTGGGTGAGGGTGTGCGTGAGCTGGGTGGACTTTGTGTCATCGGTACAGAGCGTCACGAAAGCCGCCGGATTGACAATCAGTTGCGCGGACGTTCAGGGCGTCAGGGAGACCCAGGTGAATCTCAGTTTTATCTGTCACTTGAAGATGAGCTGATGCGCCGTTTTGGTTCTGAGCGAATCAAGGCTCTGCTTGAGCGGATGAACCTCAGCGAAGAAGAGTCTGTTATAAAATCTCGGATGCTGACTCGTCAAGTTGAAGGCGCTCAAAAACGGGTTGAAGGAAATAACTATGACACCCGGAAGCAAGTCCTTCAATATGACGATGTCATGCGCGAACAGCGGGAAATTATCTATGCAGAACGCTACGATGTGATCACTGCCAATCGTGATTTGAGTCCTGAGATCCATGCTATGATTAGACGGACAATTGATCGGATCGTAGATGGCAACAGCCGTGCTGAAGCGAGCGAAAGGCTTGCAGCTATCCTGAATTTTGCTAAGTACAATCTGGTTTCAGAAGATTCTATTTCTGAGAGTGATTTAGAAGGAAAATCAGACCAAGAAATCAAAGCTTATCTATTTGAGCGTGCCTCAGAAGTTTATGATAACCAAATTGCAAAACTGCGAGATGAAGAATCCGTGCATGAATTCCAGAAAGTTTTGATTTTGCGTGTAGTAGACAGTAAGTGGACAGACCATATTGACGCACTTGATCAATTACGTCAGGCTGTAGGACTTCGTGGATATGCTCAAAACAATCCGGTTGTTGAGTACCAAGCAGAAAGTTTCCGTATGTTTAATGCGATGATCGGCTCCATTGAATTTGATGTGACTCGTTTGATGATGAAAGCACAGATTCATGAGCAAGAGCGTCCGCGTACAGAGCACAATATCAGTACAACAGCTACTCGGAATATTTCTGCTAAGATCCCGAATCTTCTTAAAGATATAGATTTGTCTAAAGTTAAGCGAAATGATCTTTGTCCATGCGGTTCAGGAAAGAAATTTAAGAATTGTCATGGTCGTAAGTAGTTAAGGAGAGAAGATGGCATTTAAAGCAACTAGTCAACCAATCAACGTAGCAGAAGTGCGTCAGCTTGCAAAGCTAGAAGGCGATATTTTATCCCGTAAGCAAGAGCGTGATCGTCAATTGGAAGCCATTATTCGTGGCGAGGATGACCGGATTCTTTTGGTTATCGGACCTTGTTCTTCAGATAATGAAGAAGCTGTTTTGGAATATGCCAAGCGTCTCTCTGCTCTTCAAGAAGAAGTCAAAGACCGGATTTTTATGGTGATGCGGGTTTATACAGCTAAACCACGTACCAATGGTGACGGTTATAAAGGATTGATTCACCAGCCCAATGCGACAGCAGCGCCTAGTCTAATCAACGGGATTAAGGCGGTTCGCAACCTGCATTATCGCGTGATTTCAGAAACTGGCATGACGACGGCTGACGAGATGCTTTACCCTGAAAACCTTCCTTTAGTGGATGATTTGATTTCTTATATGGCGATTGGAGCTCGCTCTGTTGAGGATCAGCAACATCGGTTTGTAGCCAGTGGGGCAAGTTTTCCGACTGGTTTGAAAAATCCAACTTCTGGTAATCTCAATGTTATGTTTAACGGCATCTATGCTGCCCAAAACAAGCAGAGTTTTCTTTTCTTAGGCCAAGAGGTCGAAACTAGTGGCAATCCACTTGCTCATGCGATTTTGCGGGGCTCTATCAATGAATATGGGAAAAATATTCCTAATTACTATTATGATAACCTGTTAGATACGATTGCGCAGTATGAAAAGATGGGGCTGGAAAATCCTTGCATTATTATTGATACCAATCATGATAATTCAGGCAAACGGTATATGGAACAGGTTCGGATTGTCCGTCAAACCTTGATTAATCGTGATTGGAATGAGAAAATCAAGTCGGCTGTTCGTGGTTTTATGATTGAATCTTATTTGGAAGACGGCCGTCAGGATGAGCCAGAATTTTTTGGGAAATCCATTACGGATCCGTGTCTGGGCTGGGACAATACAGAAGTATTGGTCCGCGAGATTTATGAAACATTGGGGCAATAATATGGTATTTATCGAAAAAGGTCAGAGAATTGATATTGAGCAAATCAAGTCAAAAACGAGACTGAGCGGCCAGGCTTTAGCCAACAAAAATAAAAGGGATCAGGAGCTTGCTAGGATTCTCAGCGGTCAGGATGATCGCATTCTCCTAGTAATCGGTCCTTGTTCTTCTGATAATGAAGATGCTGTTTTAGAATATGCTCGCCGTCTGTCTGAGCTGCAAAAAAAGGTGGAGGACAGAGTCTTTATTGTGATGCGGGTATATACTGCCAAACCGCGTACTAATGGTGACGGCTATAAAGGCTTGGTTCACCAGCCAGATACCTCGAAAGCACCTAGCCTTATTAATGGGATTCAAGCAGTTCGTCAGCTGCACTACCGTGTGATTACGGAAACTGGTCTGACAACTGCGGACGAGATGCTTTATCCTACAAATTTGAGACTGGTGGATGATTTGGTTAGCTATCACGCAGTTGGAGCTCGCTCAGTGGAGGATCAAGAACACCGCTTTGTAGCATCAGGAATTGATGCGCCAGTCGGGATGAAAAATCCAACTTCTGGTAATTTGGGAGTAATGTTCAATGCGATTTATGCTGCTCAGAATATGAAAACCTTCCTCTTCCACAATCAAGAAGTAGAGACTTCTGGAAATCCGCTGGCTCATGCAATTCTCCGCGGTTCCATTGATGAATATGGCAAAAACCGCCCAAATTTCTATTATGAAATTTTGTTGGATGCTATTGCTAACTATGAAAAATTAGGCTTAGAAAATCCTTTTATCATTATTGATACCAATCATGATAATTCAGGCAAACGGTATATGGAGCAAATTCGGATTGTTCGTCAAACCCTGATCAATCGTGCTTGGAGCGAGAAAATCAAACAAACGGTTCGAGGTTTTATGATTGAGTCTTATCTGGAAGACGGACGGCAAAATGAGCCTGAAGTCTTTGGTAAATCTATCACTGACCCTTGCCTAGGCTGGGACAATACTGTCCAGCTGATTGAAGAAATTTATGATGCTTTAGCTAAATAAAAAGTGAAAGGAAGACAGGGATTTTTAGTTTAAAATCAACTGTCGGAAAGGATAAACTCAGCTGGGAATCGGCTGAGTTTTCTCGCATTACACAAGAGAAATATGATTAAAGGACATGGAATTGATTTAGAGGAGTTATCCTCTATTGAGCGGGCCTACAGCAAGAATTCTCGCTTTGCCCAGAAAGTATTGACACCAAAAGAATTTTCCCGCTTCGAAGAATTGAAAGGGAAAAGGAAGATGGAGTATCTAGCCGGTCGTTGGTCGGCAAAAGAAGCTTTTTCCAAGGCCTGGGGAACGGGGATTGGGAAAGTGACCTTTCAGGATTTGGAAATTTTGAACAATCAACAAGGAGCTCCCTACTTTAGCCAGTCACCTTTTGATGGCAAGGTCTGGGTATCCATCAGTCATGCAGGTAATCAGGTTATTGCCAGTGTTATTTTGGAGGAAGAAAATGAAAGCTAGTCTACATAGACCCAGCCAAGCTGTTGTCGATCTATCAGCGATTTACTTTAATATTGAACAAATTATAAGTCATATACCAGAAGAAGTTGAAAAGTGGGCGGTTGTCAAGGCGAACGCCTATGGACATGGAGCAGTTGCCGTATCAAAATATATCGACCCTATTGTAGATGGTTTTTGCGTTTCTAATATCGACGAAGCTTTGGAGCTTCGCGAAGCTGGACTCAGCAAAAAAATCTTGATTTTGGGAGTGTCTGAAGTGGCTGTGGTTCCCTTAGCTATTGAAAAGGAAATTACCTTAACGGTGGCTGGTTTAGAATGGTTGGAGCTGCTCTTAAATAGGCAGAGCGATCTGTCTGGGCTGACTGTTCATATCAAGGTTGATTCTGGGATGGGCCGGATTGGTTTTCGCTCTGGCAAAGAAGTTCGAGAGGCCATTCATCGTTTGCAGGGAGCGGGTGCCTTTGTAGAAGGAATTTTTACCCATTTTGCAACGGCCGATGAGATAGAGACCGCCAATTTTTCAGCTCAGTTAAGTCGTTTTAAAGAAATTTTAAGTGAGTTAGATTTCCTGCCGCCGCTTGTTCATGCCAGCAACTCTGCAACAACTCTTTGGCACAGTGAAACGATTATGAATGCTGTTCGTCTGGGAGATATTATCTACGGGCTTAATCCTAGCGGACGAGTGCTGGAGTTGCCCTATGAGGTCAAACCAGCTTTAAGGTTAGAATCAGCCTTGGTCCATGTTAAAGAAATTCAGGCGGGTGCCCATGTTGGTTATGGTGCGACTTATACTAGTGATAGCCAGCAAATTATTGGTACCATTCCTCTAGGCTATGCGGATGGCTGGACACGGGATATGCAAGGCTTTGACGTCTTGGTCGATGGCCAGCGCTGTCCTATTGTCGGTCGGGTTTCCATGGATCAGATTACAGTGCGTCTGCCTCGGGCTTATCCCCTTGGCACGCCAGTTGTTTTGATTGGAAATAGCGGAGCGGAGACCATTACGGCGACAGATGTGGCAGAAAAGCGTGGCACCATTAACTATGAGGTGGTCTGCCTGATTAGTGACCGCGTACCGAGAATTTATAAAGACTAAAGAGAGATGAAGGGAAGCGCTTGAAGTATTTGATAATGTTCTAGCTTGCTTCCTCCCTTGTCTGTGATTTTAGCACCGCAGCAGTATCAGAACTGAAAGAGGAATTATGAATTTACACCAACCTTTGACGGTTCTGCCTGGTGTGGGACCGAAATCAGCAGAAAAATTTACCAAGCTGGGCTTAGAGAGTTTGCAGGATTTGCTGCTTTATTTTCCTTTTCGCTATGAGGATTTTAAGAGCAAGAATGTCTTAGACTTGGAGGATGGAGAGAAGGCGGTTGTTTCTGGTCAAGTCGTGACCCCAGCCAATGTCCAGTATTATGGCTACAAACGCAATCGCCTGCGCTTTACCATTAAGCAGGGAGAAGTTGCGATTGCAGTCAATTTTTTTAATCAGCCTTATCTGGCAGATAAGATTGAAGTGGGGGCTAGTATAGCCGTCTTCGGCAAGTGGGACAAAGCCAAGGCCAGTCTGACAGGGATGAAGGTTTTAGCTCAGGTTGAAGACGACTTGCAGCCAGTTTATCGAGTAGCTCAAGGGATTAGTCAGGCCAGTCTAGTCAAGCTGATTAAGACGGCATTTGACCAAGGGCTGGATCAATTGTTAGAGGAAAATCTTCCTCCTGTCCTTCGGGAGCGCTATCAGCTTTTGGGGCGCACTCAAGCTGTGCGGGCTATGCATTTTCCTAAGGATTTGGCGGAATATAAGCAGGCTTTGCGTCGGGTTAAATTTGAAGAGCTGTTTTATTTTCAGATGCAGTTGCAAGTTCTAAAGTACGAGACCAAGGATGTCAGCCAGGGACTAGCTATCCCTTGGCAGGAAAAAATGTTGGCTCAAAAGAAGACCGAGCTGCCTTTTGCCCTGACTGAGGCTCAGAAGCGGAGTTTAGGAGAAATTCTCAGTGATTTGCAATCACCAGTTCACATGAACCGCCTCCTGCAGGGAGATGTTGGTAGTGGTAAGACCGTGGTGGCTGGTTTGGCCATGTATGCAGCCCATACAGCAGGTTACCAGTCTGCTCTAATGGTTCCGACAGAAATCCTAGCAGAGCAGCATTTTGACAGCCTGACTCAGCTTTTTCCAGAACTGAATCTGGCCCTCCTGACTGGTGGTATGAAAGCTGCTGAACGCAGGGAGACCTTGGCTGCAATAGCGGCGGGGCAAGTAGACATGGTGGTTGGCACCCATGCTTTGATTCAGGAAGGGGTAGTCTATCATCGACTGGGTCTGGTCATTATCGATGAGCAGCATCGTTTTGGGGTGGACCAGCGTCGGATTTTGCGGGAAAAAGGAAATAATCCAGACGTTCTCATGATGACAGCCACGCCTATTCCTCGAACTTTGGCTATTACCTCTTTTGGCGATATGGATGTCTCCATCATCGACCAGATGCCGGCCGGCCGCAAGCCCATCATTACTCGCTGGGTCAAGCATGAGCAGTTGGAAGTGGTCTTGGACTGGATGAAAAAAGAGCTGGCCAAGGGCGTCCAAGTCTACTTCATTTCTCCCTTGATTGAGGAATCAGAGGCTTTGGACTTGAAAAACGCGATTGCTTTAGAGGAAGAGCTCAAGGCCTACTTTGCCAATCAGGCTCAGGTGGCTCTCCTCCATGGTCGTATGAAAAATGACGAAAAAGAAGCCATTATGCAAGACTTCAAGGTCGGGAAAACAGATATTCTAGTGTCAACTACAGTTATTGAAGTCGGGGTCAATGTTCCGAATGCGACCATCATGGTTATCATGGATGCTGACCGCTTCGGTCTCAGCCAGCTTCATCAATTACGGGGGCGGGTTGGCCGAGGTCACAAGCAGTCTTATGCCGTGCTAGTTGCCAATCCTAAGACGGAGTCTGGGAAGCAGCGCATGAAAATCATGACGGAGACCACAGATGGTTTTGTCCTCGCTGAGGAAGACCTCAAGATGAGAGGATCAGGTGAAATTTTCGGTACCCGCCAGTCTGGTATCCCAGAGTTTCAGGTGGCGGACATCGTGGAGGATTATCCGATTTTGGAAGAAGCGCGCAAAGTGGCCAGTCAGATTGTGACCAATCCCAACTGGCGGCAGGATGCCAATTGGCGCCTGATTGCCCGACATTTGGAGCTTCGGGATTATCTAGACTAAAGGAAACAATGAGAAACCTAGGACGAAGAACTTCCTAGGTTTTTATGCGTCTTAGCAAGTCCAGTTTTTAAGGCTTGCTAAGAACCAGTGACAGGGAGAAGTGAAGAGATGTGTGTCGTAGCTCTTAACCAAGTACATAGCTGAGCCTAGAGAAATGAATATCAGAGCAGGAGTAAGAAGCTCATCTTAAGCTTTCTGCAAGAAAATTCTAAGCCTTCCTTAAGTTTTCGGAATTATAATGACAGCATTAAAAGAAACGAGGTGGCAAGATGAAAGTAGCAGTTAAAGTCAACTATAAAAAAGAATTTAAAAAAGGAGTAAAAGGAGTTCCGAGTTATGGTTATTGACTATATCAGTAAAATAGCAGAGTCTGTATTTCAGCTCTTTATCTAATCAAAATAAGCCAGTCACAAAAGCATGACAGGCTTATTTGGTCTTATCCTTCAATATAGTCTTTTAATTCTTGACCAGTTAATCCAGCGTTGAGAGCGATGAGCAATTTGATGCGGGCTTTTGGGGCATTAAGCTCCTTGACAAACATGACTCCAGCTTGGTGTAGCTTAACGCCGCCCCCCTCATAAGCATAGACAGGTTCGGCTATGCCGTTGAAGCAACGTGAGACTAGGGCGATGGGGAGACCTGCTTTTGCCATCTCTGTTAATTTTTCAGCAGTTTCTCTCGGTAGATTGCCAGCGCCAAAGGCTTCAATAATCAGACCGTCTAGCTTTGGCAAATCCAGCATATCTAGGAGTTCCTTCTTCATGCCGGCATAGGCTGGAATGATGGGGACCAGCCCTGAAATACTATTCAGATCAAAACGAACGCGGGGGTCTGCCGTTTTAAAATAGAGAATTTCTTGTTTCATAATGAGACCTAAAGGGCCGTGCGTCGGAGTTTGAAAGGTGCTGACATTCGTGGTATGTGTTTTGGTGACATATTTGGCAGCATGGACTTCGTCATTCATGACGACCAAGACTCCCTTGCCACAGGCTTTCTCGTCGCTGGCAACCCGTAGAGCGGTTAGGTAATTATAAACCCCGTCACTGCCTAATTCATTAGAACTCCTCATGGCTCCGGTCAGGACAACAGGAATGTCAGGCAGATCCATGGTATCGAGGAAGTAGGCCGTTTCCTCCAGGGTGTCTGTTCCGTGGGTAATAACCACTCCGTCGTATTGGTCAGCATCAGACTTTATTTTTTTGTAGAGTTCCAGCATGTGCTGGGGAGTGATGTGAGGGCTGGGGATATTGAAGAAATCAATCACGGCCACTTCAATGCCGCTTAAAGGCACGGCTACATGGTTCATGGGGTTATCTTGACTACTATTGACAGCGCCACTTCCGTCTGCCTGCATGGAAATGGTCCCGCCAGTGTGTAAAACTAAAATTCGCTTATTCATAGATGAGCTTCTCCGTGAATTGTGTTATAATTTATTGTATCATAAAAGGAAAGAATGAGAAAATCAATGGAAGTAAAAGCCGTCTTTTTTGATATCGATGGAACACTGGTCAATGACAGTCGAACCGTCTTGAAATCGACAGAGGCCGCCATTAAAAGTTTGAAAGAACAAGGGATTTTGGTCGGTTTAGCAACAGGCCGCGGTCCTTTCTTTGTCAAACCTTTTATGGAGCAGCTGGATTTAGATTTTGCGGTGACCTATAATGGCCAGTATATTTTTTCAAAAGACAGGGTGATTTCTGCTACGCCGATTGATAAACAAAGCCTGCGCGATTTGATTGCCTACAGCAAGAAGTACCGAAAGGAAATTTCCTTTGGAACAGCAGAGGCCATGCAAGGTTCAAAAATTATGACTTTTGGTATGAGTTCCTTTTCTCAGTGGGCCAGCCAGCTTATCCCTAAGAAAATGGCTCGAACAGTTAGTCGTGGTTTTAATAGCGTTATCGGCAAGGCGCTTCCTCAGCAGGAGAAGGAACTCTTACAGTTGATTCAAGAGCCGATTTACCAAGTGCTTATATTGGCGGATCCGGCTGAAAGTCAAAAGATTGAAGCGGATTTTCCGCATTTGAAATTTACTCGGTCGAGCCCCTATGCAGCGGATATTATCAATCAAGACATGTCCAAATTGGAAGGAATTCGCCGAGTTGGTAAGGAATATGGCTTTGATATCAATCAAGTGATGGCCTTCGGGGACTCGGACAATGACTTAGAAATGCTGTCGGGTGTCGGCTTATCTATTGCTATGGGCAATGGAACAAGCTCTGTCAAGAAAGTGGCTAAGCACACGACTAGCAGCAACAGTCAGGATGGTATCCATCGCGCGCTGGAACATTTCGGTATTCTGGCAAGTGAGAAAGTCTTTGTTTCCAGTGATCATCATTTCAATAAGGTAAAAACCTTTCATGGTGTGATGGATGAATGCACGCAGGAAGAGCCAATCGCTTGGACACCAGAAGACGCACGGCATCGTGCTGATTTCAAGTTAGAAGAGCTAGTTGAATTTCTCAGAGCGGCCAGTCGTTCCGAAGCAGAATTTGATCAATCCATTTCAAGGATGCACCAGGCTTTGGATAAGGCGGCTACCAAGGTTCGCAGCAAGCGAGAGGCCGAAGTTTCCTTAGTCGGTCAAGTAGATGCCCTAATCGACACGCTTTACTTCACTTATGGCAGCTTTGTCTTGATGGGAGTCGATCCTGAGCGGATTTTTGATATTGTCCATCAGGCCAATATGGGGAAGATTTTCCCAGATGGAAAAGCGCATTTTGATCTAGTGACGCATAAGATTCTGAAACCGGATGACTGGGAAGAAAAATATGCTCCAGAGCCCGCAATTAAACGAGAACTAGAGCGACAGATTCAGGCCTATGCTCAGCGCAATAAAAATCAAGATAAGTAAGTTTAAAATTAAAAATATTTAATACTGATTGCTCGAAAAATGGTCGTTACTTTCCAAATATGCAGGAAGCTGAACAGGAGCCTAGTCAGAATAGCAAAAAAAGACCTGAGATTTGATTTTGCAATGCTTATCTCAGGTCTTTTGAAATGCTCCGTATTTGAAGAGAAATGGAGTAAGGATGGTCACTTACAGAGTCTTTTCCTTATCTCTAACAACTAGCAAATCCACTTTGGCATGACGCAGAATGTATTCTGATGAAGAGCCAACCAGCAAACGCTCAAAGGCGTTGAGTCCAGTGGCGCCGACCATAATTAGATCCACCTTATGCTCATCAGGAATCTCTGTAGCCAAAAGTGTTTTAGGATTTCCCATTTCGATAACGATGTCAACGTGTTTAATTCCAGCATTTTGAGCTTTTTCTTTATATTTTTCAGCCAACTTTTTGGCATCCTCCTGCAGCTCCTCATAGACGTCGGCATCAAAGGTTGAAATGCTTTGAAGAGCCCGTGTATCAATGACATGAGCAATCGTGAGGCGCGAACCATTTCTGAGTGCTACATTCACCCCTTTTTCAAATGCAAGCTCAGCTTCGTGTGAGCCATCAACAGCGACCATTATATTTTCATATTTTTGTTGAACCATGGGACTACCTCCGTTCTTTATAAGGGACACGAGAGTTTCAAAAGCAGCTGTAACGAAATCTTTGAAGCCCTAAGTGTGCTTTGGAAAAGAAAATCAGGCAGCCGTATTTTAACTCAAATTCTATTTTAATATCTCTATTGTAACCCTTTTCATAAAAAAAGTAAAGATAGAGTAGCAATCGAGACGATAGAGATATTGATGAAGTCACCTGTTTAAAAAATGATGAAAATAACAAAATGAGCTGTTAAAAGTCAAGATTAAGTAAATTCTGAAGCACAAATATAATCAAATAACTAAGGTTTTAAAAAATATTTACATCAGAAAAGAGGTTTTCTGTAAACTAAAGTGCTATCCCCTCAAAATTTCGAAATCTATCTATCTATTTCAGAAAAGGCATGAAAAGTTTTTCTTGCTACAAAGAGCGGAAACAATATGGGAAAAGGGGCACAAAGAATGACCTCTTTTTAATTTGTTGTCAATCTTTTTTTCTGGTGGTATAATAAAACCATTCAGATGAATTGAGGAAAATAGGATGAAAGAATTTAACAAATCCAGCAAACTGGAGCATGTAGCCTATGATATTCGTGGGCCGGTTTTGGAAGAAGCGATGCGGATGCGGGCTAATGGAGAAAAAATTCTCCGCCTGAACACAGGAAATCCAGCTGAATTTGGTTTTACCGCTCCAGACGAGGTCATTCATGATTTGATTATGAATGCGCGTGATAGTGAGGGCTACTCTGATTCTAAGGGGATTTTCTCAGCCCGTAAGGCGATTATGCAGTATTGCCAGCTCAAGAAGTTTCCAAGTGTGGATATCAATGACATTTATCTGGGAAATGGCGTCAGTGAGCTGATTGTCATGTCCATGCAAGGACTCTTGGATGATGGTGACGAGGTACTGGTGCCGATGCCGGACTATCCGCTCTGGACGGCGGCTGTCAGTCTGGCTGGCGGAAATGCTGTTCACTATGTCTGTGATGAGCAGGCAGAATGGTACCCAGATATTGACGACATCAAGTCAAAAATCACATCCAATACCAAGGCTATCATTATTATCAATCCCAACAATCCAACGGGGGCGCTTTATCCTGACGATCTTTTGTTAGAGATTGTAGAAATTGCTCGCCAAAATAATCTCATTATCTTTGCGGACGAAATCTACGACCGCATGGTCATGGATGGGCATGTCCATACGCCGGTGGCTAGTCTGGCACCCGACCTTTTCTGTGTCAGCATGAACGGTCTTTCCAAGTCCCACCGCATCGCAGGTTTCCGGGTCGGCTGGATGGTCCTATCTGGTCCCAAGCAGCATGTCAAGGGCTATATCGAAGGGCTTAATATGCTATCCAATATGCGCCTGTGCTCCAATGTATTGGCCCAGCAGGTTGTCCAAACCTCGCTCGGTGGTCATCAATCTGTGGACGAATTGCTGCTTCCTGGTGGACGGATTTATGAGCAGCGTAATTTCATCTATCAGGCGATTCAGGATATTCCGGGTCTGTCGGCTGTTAAGCCTAAAGCCGGCCTCTATATTTTCCCGAAAATTGACCGAAACATGTACCGCATCGATGATGATGAGCAGTTTGTGCTGGACTTTCTCAAGCAGGAAAAAGTTCTTCTTGTTCATGGCCGAGGCTTTAACTGGCATGAGCCGGATCATTTCCGAATTGTCTATTTACCGCGGGTGGATGAGCTAGCTCAAATCCAAGAAAAAATGACGCGCTTCTTGCGCCAATATCGCCGTTAAATCTTTATTTGCAACAGCTCTCAGGAGCTGTTTTTTGATGAAAATCTTCGATAATTTTTTATCTATTTTTGTTTTAAAAAGATTGGAAAGGTTTGACACTTTTCGTTATAAAATAAGCTAT
Source organism: Streptococcus sinensis (assembly GCF_000767835.1). GTDB lineage: Bacteria > Bacillota > Bacilli > Lactobacillales > Streptococcaceae > Streptococcus > Streptococcus sinensis. The sequence goes on from NZ_JPEN01000051.1 coordinate 30,217, forward strand.
ATCAAATTAAAAGGGTTTAAAATAAAGCATTAGTTGAATTGTAGATAATTGTTCTTCAATACACAATTTTCAGATAATTATTGAAATTTTAGTAAATTCATGCTATAATTATAAAATCAAATACGAGGTAAATGTATGGCAAACCTATTAGAAAAAACTAGGAAAATTACTTCTATCTTGAAACGTTCAGAAGAGCAGCTTCAAGAAGAACTTCCTTATAATGCAATCACTCGCCAGCTTGCTGATATTATTCATTGCAATGCCTGTATCATTAACAGCAAGGGCCGTCTTCTAGGCTATTTTATGCGCTATAAGACCAATAATGACCGTGTGGAAGCTTTTTTCCAGGATAAGAATTTCCCGGAAGGCTATGTCCAAGAAGCGAACATGGTTTATGAGACAGAGGCCAATCTGCCTGTCACGCATGATTTGACCATTTTTCCTGTGGAAACCAAGGATGAATTTCCAGATGGGCTGACCACTATCGCGCCGATTCATGTTTCAGGGATTCGCTTGGGCTCGCTGATTATCTGGCGCAATGATAAAGAATTTTTAGATGACGACCTGATTTTGGTTGAGATTGCCAGCACAGTGGTTGGTATCCAGCTGCTTAACTTCCAGCGGGAAGAGGATGAGAAAAATATCCGACGCCGGACAGCAGTGACCATGGCAGTCAATACCCTGTCTTACTCAGAGCTGAGAGCTGTTTCAGCTATTTTGGGCGAGCTCAATGGCAATGAAGGTCAGCTGACAGCTTCTGTCATTGCCGACCGTATTGGGATTACCCGCTCAGTGATTGTCAATGCCTTGCGCAAATTGGAAAGTGCTGGGATTATTGAAAGCCGCTCGCTGGGAATGAAAGGGACTTATCTGAAAGTGCTGATTCCAGATGTCTTTGAGGAAATTAAAAAGAGGGACTACTAATGCCAAAAGCACTGATTTCCATTGATTATACAGTTGATTTTGTCGCAGATGGGGGCAAGTTGACAGCAGGAGCGCCAGCTCAGGCGATTTCTGAAGCCATTGCTCAAGTAACTAAGGCAGCTTTTGACCGAGGAGATTATATCTTTTTTGCTATTGATGCTCATGATGAAAATGATGCCTTTCACCCAGAAAGCAAGCTTTTTCCGCCCCACAATATCAAGGGAACGAGCGGTCGCAATCTTTACGGACCCTTGGCGGATTTTTATGAGAAGCACCAAGCGGACTCCCGAGTCTTTTGGATGGATAAGCGTCATTATTCTGCTTTTTCTGGCACAGATTTAGATATTCGATTGCGGGAAAGAAAGGTAGATACGGTCATTTTGACAGGGGTCTTGACGGATATTTGCGTCTTGCATACCGCTATTGATGCCTATAATCTGGGTTATCAGATTCAGGTGGTAGAGCCAGCTGTGGCTTCTTTGTCAGAGGAAAATCACAAATTTGCCTTAAACCACTTGCAAAATGTCCTCGGTTCGACTATAATAAATACAATTTAAGAGTAAAAAGAGAAGCAGAGTAGGCTTGCTGACTTGCACAGAGAGTGCTGATAGCTGAGAGCAGCACCAAGAAAGCAAAAACCGAAGAACATGTTTTGTAATCTTTTGTGTGATCAAGCACAAACGTTGCTCACGTTACGAGCGCAGAGGCTGCCTTTTAAGGTAGCGAATAACAGTGGTACCACGGCTTTCGTCTGTTTCAGAGACGGAAGCTTTTTATTTTGCAAAAGGAAAAGTGGAGATACTGGAAGAAAGTTGCCAATATGCTCAAGGACAGGGCAGCTTGCAAATGGATTTGAGAGGGAAAGAATATGAAAGAAATTTTTATCGGAAACTATGGTTTAGAGCAGGTCGGACAGACCATGACCGCAACTGGCTGGGTGGCCAATATCCGCAATCACGGTAAGCTGGCCTTTATTGAATTGCGGGACCGCGAGGGCTTGCTTCAGGTCTTCGTCGGCGGTGAGATTGAAGATTTTGCTAAGCTGGAAGACATTGGCAAAGAGGATGTCATTGCAGTGACAGGGCAAGTGGTTCAGCGTGAAGAGCGATTTGTCAACAAGGCCATCAAGTCTGGTCAGGTTGAGCTTCGAGCTGAAAAGATTGAAGTCATTGCTAGCAGCAAGGTTCTGCCTTTTGAGCTGGACCAGCATGCCCATACAGGGGAAGACCTGCGCCAGAAATATCGCTACCTGGACTTGCGCCGTGAGAAGATGACACATAACCTCAAACTTCGTCATCAGGTCACCTCAACTATTCGAGAATATTTGAATAGTTTGGACTTTTTGGAAGTGGAGACGCCTTATCTGACTAAGTCAACTCCTGAAGGCGCTAGAGACTTCTTAGTGCCTAGTCGGATCTTTAAAAATCAATTCTATGCGCTGCCGCAGAGCCCTCAGATGCTCAAGCAGTTGCTGATGGGAGCTGGCCTCGAACGCTATTATCAGATTGTTCGTTGCTTCCGTGACGAAGATTTGCGGGGCGATCGTCAGCCAGAGTTTACCCAGGTAGACTTGGAGCTGAGTTTTGCCAGCGAGGAAGAAATTCGAGCGCTAGTTGAAGCCATGCTCAAGGCTGTTGTCAAGAAAACTCATAGCTTGGAGCTAAAAGACGCTTTTCCAACGATCAGCTACGAAGAGGCCATGAGCCGCTTTGGTTCTGATAAGCCAGATACACGCTTTGGCCTGGAGCTAAAGAGTTTGACGGATTTGTGCCAGTCCAATGATTCGCTTCTCATCAAGAAAGCCTTGGATAACCAAGAGGAAGTGATGGGAATCTGTGTGCCAGATGCGGCTAGTGCTTTTAGCAAGAAACAGCTTAGTCATTTTTATCAAGAAATGAAGGAATTTGGCTGCAGTCGTTTTACCAGTCTAAAGGTTGAAAATGGCCAATTGGTTGGGGATTTGGCTAGTACCTTTGAGGCTGAAAGCCAGGATTTGCAGGCACGATTTGAAGCTAAAGAGGGGGACCTCATCCTGCTAGTCATAGCCAAGAAGCGTCGTGCTCAGGAAGCTTTGGGACATTTGCGCATAGAAGTCGCAAAAGCTTTGGATTTGATTGACTCAAGTCTGCTTCATTTCCTCTGGGTTGTGGACTGGCCGTTGCTGGAGTGGAATGAAGACCAAAACCGCTATCAAGCCATGCACCATCCTTTCACACAGGGCATTTTTGAAGAAGGACAGGAGCCAGGCCAATTCCGCAGCCACGCTTACGACATCGTCTTGAATGGCTATGAAATTGGTGGGGGGAGTCTGCGGATTCATGATCGGAAGGCTCAGGAAGCGATGTTTGAGCTATTGGGCATGAGCCGGGAAGACTATGAGCGGGACTTTGGTTTCTTCCTAGAAGCTTTGGAATATGGCTTCCCACCACATGGTGGCTTGGCTCTAGGCTTAGATCGCTTGGTTATGATTTTGGCTGGGGAAGAAAATATCCGCCAAGTCATCGCTTTTCCAAAAAATGGTACTGGCTTTGATCCTATGCTGGAAAGTCCAAGTTTGGTGGACCAAAGACAGCTCAAAGAACTGCATTTGGAATTGAAGAATTAGCCTGAAATATGGTAAAATGAAATGATGCGAATTCCTGAAGAATAGCAGGAAGAAGCTGAAGAAAGGAGCTAGCGGATGGCAAATAAATGAGCGTCCCTGGCTTGTCAAAGTAAAGGTGAGCTGAAGCTCTGGAAATAAAAAAATCATCTCAAATTCTTATTTTCAGTCGCTAAAGCTCACATATCTTATGAAAGGAATCAGAGATGAAGATTACTCAAGAAGAAGTAAGTCACGTTGCTAAGCTGTCAAAACTGGCTTTTTCACCAGAAGAAACAGCTGAATTTGCGACGACCTTAACCAAGATTGTCGACATGGTCGAATTGCTCAATGAAGTGGACACGGAGGGGGTGCCTTTCACTTCTAATGTAGCTGCCAATATCAACTATATGCGAGAAGATGTGGCTCAGCCGGGCTGGAACCGGGAAGAGCTTTTCCAAAATGTACCTGAAAAAGAGCGGGGCTACATCAAAGTGCCTGCCATCCTAGATGACGGAGGAGATGCCTAATGACTTTTAATCACAAGACCATTGAAGAACTGCATGACTTGCTGGTCAAGAAAGAAATTTCTGCGGTAGAGTTAACTCAGGCAACTTTGGCAGACATCAAAGAACGGGAAGCAGCTGTGGACAGCTTTATTACTGTCAGCGAAGAGGAAGCTTTGGCTCAGGCTGCGGCTCTGGATGCTAAGGGTATTGATGCAGACAATCTTATGAGCGGAATTCCGTTGGCGGTTAAGGACAATATCTCAACCAAAGGAATCTTGACAACGGCTGCCTCCAAGATACTCTACAATTACAAGCCAATTTTTGATGCGACCAGTGTAGAGAAGCTCTACGGTAAGGACATGATTATCGTTGGGAAGACCAACATGGACGAGTTCGCCATGGGGGGATCCAGCGAAAACTCTTACTTTAAGACGACTAAGAATGCTTGGGACAGCAGCAAGGTTCCCGGTGGATCATCTGGTGGTTCAGCGACAGCTGTTGCCTCTGGTCAGGTTCGTCTGTCACTGGGTTCAGATACGGGTGGTTCCATTCGTCAGCCGGCTTCCTTTAACGGTGTAGTCGGCCTCAAGCCAACCTACGGACGGGTTTCTCGTTTCGGTCTTATTGCCTTTGGTTCGTCTTTAGACCAGATAGGGCCTTTCTCACAGACGGTTAAGGAAAATGCTCAGCTCTTGAATGTTATTTCTGGTAATGATCCCAAGGACTCTACATCATCACAAGAAGCAGTGCCTGATTTTACCAGTAAGATTGGCCAAGACATTAAGGGTATGAAGATTGCCTTGCCTAAGGAATACATGGGTGAGGGAATTGACAGCAAGGTCAAGGAAACGATTCTGGCAGCAGCGAAGCACTTGGAAAGTCTAGGAGCCATCGTTGAAGAAGTTAGTCTGCCCCACAGCAAGTATGGCGTGGCTGTTTACTATATCATTGCTTCCTCTGAGGCTAGCTCTAACCTGCAGCGTTTTGACGGTATTCGCTATGGCTACCGCGCAGAAGGCATTGAAAATCTAGAAGATGTCTATGTCAAATCTCGCAGCGAAGGCTTTGGTGAAGAGGTGAAACGTCGGATCATGCTGGGAACTTTCAGTCTGTCATCTGGCTACTACGATGCCTACTTCAAGAAAGCTGGTCAGGTTCGGACCTTGATTATGCAGGATTTTGCTAAGGTATTTGAAAAATATGATTTGATCTTAGGTCCAACTGCACCGACTGTTGCTTATGACTTGGGCAGTCAAAACCAAGATCCAGTGGCCATGTATCTGGCTGACCTTTTGACCATTCCAGTTAATCTGGCTGGTCTGCCAGGTATTTCAATCCCAGCTGGCTTTGCAGATGGTCTTCCTGTTGGCTTGCAGCTGATTGGTAACCACTTTGATGAAGCGACCATCTATCAGGCAGCCGCAGCATTTGAAGCGACGACTGACTACCACAAACAGCAGCCAGTTATCTTTGGAGGTGAAAAATAATGAACTTTGAAACAGTTATCGGACTGGAAGTCCATGTTGAATTGAAGACCAATTCAAAAATTTTCTCACCGGCTCCAGCTCACTTTGGTGAAGATCCAAATGCCAACACCAATATCATTGACTGGTCCTTCCCAGGTGTGCTGCCTGTTATGAATAAGGGAGTCATTGACTATGGTATCAAGGCTGCTCTGGCCTTGAACATGGATATTCACCAGAAGATGCACTTTGACCGCAAGAATTACTTTTATCCGGACAATCCCAAAGCCTATCAGATTTCTCAGTTTGATGAGCCGATTGGTTACAATGGCTGGATTGAGATTGAGCTTGAAGACGGCACAACCAAGAAAATCCGTATCGAGCGGGCTCACTTGGAAGAAGATGCTGGAAAGAATACCCACGGCAGCGATGGCTACTCTTATGTAGACCTCAACCGCCAAGGGGTGCCATTGATTGAGATTGTATCGGAAGCAGACATGCGCAGTCCAGAAGAAGCTTATGCTTACTTGACAGCCCTCAAGGAAATCATCCAGTACACAGGCATTTCTGATGTCAAGATGGAAGAGGGTTCTATGCGGGTCGACGCTAATATTTCCATCCGTCCTTACGGTCAGGAAGAATTTGGTACCAAGACTGAGCTGAAAAACCTTAACTCCTTCAACTTTGTCCGCAAGGGTCTAGCCTTTGAGGAAAAACGCCAAGCAGAAATCCTACGTAGCGGTGGTCAAATCCGTCAGGAAACCCGTCGTTATGATGAAGCGACTGGCGAAACCCTGCTCATGCGGGTGAAGGAAGGTTCAGCGGACTACCGTTACTTCCCAGAGCCTGATCTGCCTATCTTTGAGATTGAAGATGCTTGGATTAAGCAAGTACGCAGCAGCCTGCCAGCCTTTCCAAAAGAACGCCGTGCCAAGTATGTGGGTGACTACGGCTTGTCTGACTACGATGCTAAGCAGCTGACAGCGACGAAGGCTGTGTCAGACTTCTTTGAAGCAGCTGTTGCGGCAGGAGGCGATGCTAAATCTGTTTCTAACTGGCTCCAAGGAGAAGTGGCGCAATACCTCAATGCAGAAGGTAAGACCATCTCTGAGATTGAGCTGACGCCTGAGAATCTGACTGAGATGATTGCCCTGATTGCAGACGGAACGATCTCCTCTAAGATTGCTAAGAAGGTCTTTGTTCATCTGGCCAAAAATGGCGGTTCTGCTAAGGAATATGTACAAAAAGCAGGATTAATCCAAATCTCAGACCCTGCCCAGCTTCTTCCTATTATCCAAGAAGTATTTGCCAACAATGAAAAAGCCATCAATGACTATAAGGGCGGCAACAAGAATGCGGCTAAGTCTCTGATCGGTCAGCTCATGAAGGCTACCAAGGGCCAAGCCAACCCGCAAGTAGCACAAAAACTTCTCAATGAAGAGTTGGAGAAATTATAGAAATAAGTGAAGAGAGGCTGGGACAAAA
>NZ_JPEN01000022.1 GCF_000767835.1 Streptococcus sinensis
TTCCGCAATTGGGAATCTCTAGCTTTTTTGTGGCTGAGAACTATTTTGTCTCAGACTCTTTTAACTTGCTTAGATAAGCTCCTGCTTATAAACTAGCCCAACACCTTGCAATCATTTCTTCAAAGTGATATACTAGGGCTACGCAATGAAATCGTTTGCATAAAATTACGATGAGTTTATAAAGAAAAATCTAGGAGAGAAAATATGGAATTGTCAGCTATTTACCACAGGCCAGAGTCGGAGTATGCGTATCTTTATAAAGATAAGAAAATGCACATTCACATTCGGACGAAAAGGGGAGATATTGAGAATATTACCTTGCACTATGGAGATCCTTTTATCTTTATGGAGGATCATTATGAGGACAGCAAGGAAATGGTCAAAGTCACCTCCGATGCTTTGTTTGATTATTGGCAGGTGGAGATTTCAGTTGGTTACGCGCGACTCCAGTATCTCTTTGAGATTAAGGATAAGCAAGGTTATAGTATCTTGTATGGCGATAAGGGATGTGTTGAAGATACGCTAGAAAATCTTCATTACGAAGGAAATGGCTTTAAGCTTCCTTATATCCATGAGATTGATGCTTGCCATGTTCCTGACTGGGTAGCAGATACGGTTTGGTATCAGATTTTCCCAGAACGCTTTGCCAATGGAAACCCTGAGATTTCACCGAAAAAAGCACGAGCTTGGGATTTCGCTATCGCTCCTCAAAGAGACAATTTCTTTGGTGGTGATTTACAAGGGATTATTGACCATTTGGATTACTTACAAGACTTGGGCATTACAGGCCTTTATCTCTGTCCTATCTTTGAATCTCCGAGCAATCACAAGTACAATACGACGGATTATTTCGAAATTGACCGCCATTTTGGAGACAAGGAGACCTTCCGCCAATTGGTAGAGCAGGCCCATCAGAGAGGTATGAAAATCATGCTGGATGCTGTTTTTAATCATATCGGCGATCAATCTCCTCAATGGCAAGATGTTGTCAAAAATGGTCAAAAATCAGTTTATAAAGACTGGTTCCATATTCAAGAGTTCCCAGTGACAAAGGATAAGCTTGCAACTTCAAGAAAGCTCCCTTATCACACCTTTGCTTTTGCCAGCTATATGCCAAAATTAAACACGGCAAATCCAGAAGTGAAGGACTATTTGTTAAGCGTTGCAACCTACTGGATTGAGCATTTCGATATTGATGCTTGGCGCCTGGATGTGGCTAATGAAGTCGACCACCAATTTTGGCGAGATTTTCGGAAAGCTGTTTTGGCTAAGAAGCCTGACCTCTATATTCTAGGAGAAGTTTGGCATGCTTCGCAGCCCTGGCTAAATGGCGATGAGTTTCACGCAGTTATGAACTATCCTTTATCTGATAGTATCAAGGATTATTTCTTGCGTGGGGTCAAGAAGACCAGTCAATTCATTGATGAGATTAACAGCCAGTCTATGTACTACAAGCAGCAAATCTCTGAAGTCATGTTTAATCTCTTGGATTCTCATGATACGGAGCGCATTTTGACAACAGCCAAAGGGAATGTCCAACTTGTCAAATCCGCCCTCGCCTTTCTCTTTTTACAAAGAGGGACACCTTGTATCTATTATGGGACGGAGTTAGAGTTAAGTGGAGGTCCAGACCCAGATTGTAGACGTGTCATGCCTTGGGAGCGAGTTTCTAGTGACAATGACATGCTTCAGTTCATGAAGGAATTGATTCAGCTTCGTAAGGATGGTGCTCATATCATTAAGCGTGGGAAGTACAGCTTAGAAGAAATCGCGCCTGATGTGCTGGCTTTAGAATGGTACCATGATGATCACCTTATCCGAGCAGTTTTTAATCAGTCTAAAGAGAATTATCTTTTAAACAGAGCCACGGCTGATTTGGTGAGTCATTGCCAAGTCTCGGATGGGCAGCTTCATATCTTACCAAAAGGCTTTGTAATTTTTGTGGAAGATTTGGAAACTGCTGCAAATTAATTTTTGGAAATCTGACTTAAAGATTTGTCAAAGTTATTCAGCTTTCAAAAATCTAATCAAAAAGCAGCCTGTTCAAGTTATATATTTGTAGTTTTTAGGACTTAGGTGTATAATGAGTCCTTAGCAAGTAACTTATTAGAAAAGAGGAGTTCAGAATGGAATTAAAAGATTTTACTGAAAAAGAGCAGGAGCAAATCAAGGAGGGGCTTAGTACAGCCGTCATTAGCGATAAGGAAGCGGCAAAAAAGATTTTGGCTCTGGTGCCACAAGAATGGCTTAAGCGAATTCCCTTCCTTGTTAGAGGGCATGCAACGACCAAGACGGTTGAGCGAGTTGCCAAGCAATACCCAGAACTCTATGCTGTGGCTAAGCAAGCAGGTGACCTTCCTGAAAAGGAGTGTGAGGAATTGCGCGCTATCATGACAGCTATTTTTGAAGAAAAGATGAACAAGCATAAGATTAAGTAGACTTACCAGTGTATAGCGAGACCTTTCTTTAAATTGGCATTTGGAGTTAGCTACTCTACCTTGCTCATCAATTCATAAATCAAAGTGACTGCAGTTGATAAAAGTGCAGTCATTTTTTTTGCTTAGGGGAATAGCTTCGTTGAGGTGTGTTTGTTCTATAAAGTTGCTCATTCAGTTCAGATGTGATTTCAAGAACAAGGAAGTCTCTATTCAAATTAGCTTTTTTCTTTCTGTTTTCCAGTATTTCTTGATATAATAACAAGAGGAATTATTTGAAGAAGATATAGTAAAAATGTAAAAAGGACGAAAGAATGAAGAAAGTAAAAAAGATTATGTTGATGAGTGCCTGCACTTTGGCAATTCTTGGCTTAGCTGCATGTGGGAAGGCACAAAAGCAATCAAACGGCGGTCAAGAAAATTCAACAGTTGGTCAGACTAGCTCGGAAAAATATCCGTGGAAGGCAACTTATTCAAATTTAAACAGTAAAAAGAGTGTTGAAGAAGTCAAGAGTTTGCTGTCAGCCGACTTGGATAAAAACAGTGTAGATAACTTTGTCAATCTAGTCAATGACTACAATGGGATTGTTGGTTCTGCTGGATTAATGGGAGATTTCACTACATTCACAAAAACAGACTACGATGTAGAAAAAATCAGCAGTTTGTGGCGTGAAAAAAAGGGTGATTTTATCGGGACAAATTGCCGAATTAACTCTTATACTTTGCTGAAAAATAGCATCGAAATTCCTCAAATGGCAAAGGATGATGAACTTTTATTCTTAGATAATGACGCGATTGACAAAGGAAAGCTATTTGATACTAAAGATAAAGAAGCTTTTAATATCCTATTCTCAAGAGTCAAGACTGAGACGACCCAAGATGTCCGGGTTCACGCTAAGAAGATGGAGGAATATTTCAAACAGTTCAAGTTTAATGAGAAGGCAAGGATGCTGTCTGTCATAGTCCACGACAATCTTGATGGCGACTCTCTCTTTGTCGGGCATGTCGGCGTCTTGGTTCCAGATAAAGACGGATATTTATTTGTCGAAAAGCTGACCTTTGAAGAACCTTATCAGGCTATCAAGTTTGCAACTAAGGAAGATGTCTACAAATACTTGCAGACCAAATATAAAGACTACACAGGAGAAGGTCTGGCCAAACCATTTATTATGGATAATGAGAAAGTAGTAGAGAATAAATAGAGATATTGCTGCTGTATGGAGTTTAATGTTTACTTACGGCTGGCTGTTATTTCTGGAATCTTTTTGACTGTTTGATGGCAAGTCTAACAGAGTCATTTTTCTAGTTAAGTTAAAGTATAATTAGGGCAGACAGACGCACAGTTGTAACAACTGTACGTCTTTTTGCGTCGAAAAAGTGCTTGGTAATGTCTATATTGCTTTCTCCGCTACAGAAATAATAAAAATGTGATAGCTCCTATTAAAGAAAATCCTTTCTTTTTTAGAAAGCATCAACTTTTTATTGCATTTGCAATAAAAAGTTGATATACTAGTTTCATAAGGAGGATAAATGANGCATTATTGCCCGAGCTTTGGATTCCATAGCTAATCTGGAGTTTCGTGACATAGATCTGGCGCGGGGACAATATCTCTATCTGGTACGGATTGCGGAGAATCCTGGGATTATCCAGGAGGAGCTGTCGGATTTGCTCAAGGTAGATCGCTCGACGGTGGCTCGATCAGTCAAGAAACTAGAAGGCAAAGGTTTACTGGAACAGCGTCCAGCTGCCAATAACCGCAAGAATAAGGAATGGTTTGTCACTGAGAAGGGGGCAGCCCTCTATCCTTTTATCTTAGCGGAAAACGAATATTCGGAGCAGGTTTCGTTGGAAACTTTTTCAGAAACTGATCGGAAAGAGTTAGAAAAGATGCTGGTTCGCGTCCGAGAGAATATTACCAAGGACTGGGAGCTGGTCAAAAAAGGTCAGAAAAGAAATTATTGAGGTGCAACATGAGAATTACAGTTGAAAATGAATTTTGGACTTTGTTTCCAGAGGCGCAGATTAGTATTATGGTCGTCAAGGGTTTGGACAATTCAGTTGATGAAAGTAAGGATCCTTATTTCAAATCCTTGCTAGATAAGGGAACAAAGCGAGCTGAAGAATTTATCCCAGATGAGAATTTTACCCAGAATGATGTTATTCAGGAATGGCGGCAGGCTTTTAGTAAGTTCAAAACCAAGAAGGGAGCCCGTTCTTCCATTGAAGCCCTGCTCAAGCGGGTCAGTCAGGGGCGGGAGTTTCATCCGATCAATCCTTTGGTAGATATTTATAATAGTGTGTCCCTTTCTTATGCTGTACCCTGTGGTGGGGAGGATTTGGACAAGATTGTTGGTGGTCTTCATCTGGGGAAAGCCAAGGGTGGTGAAGCCTTCTTTCCACTGGGAGCTGAAACGGATGCACCGGCTCTGCCAGAGGAAATTATCTACTATGATGAGGAGGGAGCCGTCTGCCGCTGTCTCAACTGGCGAGAAGCTCAGCGAACCATGCTGACAGAAGGGACCAAGGATGCTGTTTTGGTTATCGAGGCCATCAATGAAGAGCAGGCAGCGCGTGCTCAAGCAGCCATGAAAGAACTCCAGTCTCTGGTAGAGGAATATTTCGGTGTCAAGAGTGACATTACTCACCTGACAGCTGAAAATCCAAGGCTGGAAATCTAATCATCAAAAAATCTGGATCAGAATAATCTGGTCCAGATTTGCTTTTATAGGGAAAAGTAGCTTCAATCTAAGCATAACTTCATTTTCTCTTCTTCGTAAGAAACCGGCAATAATGCATCTGATTTGAATCATTCAAATCTTAAATTATAACACTTTTGTATAATAATATCTTTCTCCAGTATAGGGATATTCTTTTAAGGCAAACACTTCTTCATAACCGTGCTTTTTATAAAAATCCGGTGCTTGAAACTGATAAGTATTCACAAATGAATAGTTACACTTTCTTTCTCTAGCCTCTTTTTCTGCCCGATTCAAAATGTTTGAGCCTAAGCCTTGTCCTCGTAAATTCTCTTGCACATACAAATATTCAATTTCTAGCCAATTTCCAAAAGTTTCGGCTACCATGCCGGCAATTAGATTTCCTTGTTCGTCTTCGACATAGATGTTAAGAGGTTCACTTTTTGACGGTTCTCTCTTTGATTGATTGTATGCTCTGATTAAATTTCCCAGTTCTTGTGTTTTCTTCGATTCTCTATTTTCCAATCGAAAGTGCATTACAACCTCCATATTAGCTTATCAAATAGCCTATTATTTTTTCTTGCTTTTAAAAACAAAAATCTTGCTGAAGACATAGTTGAGGATGATAATAGCTACTTGGGCAATGAAGGTTTCGATAGTATTGACCGTCTTGATGTCATTGTTGACAAATTGGCCGATGATTTGCGGGAACCAGCTGACAAAGATGATGGTTAGAGCTAGGTCGAGGCCTAGGGTGCTGAGCCGAGCGATAAAGAATTTAATCAGTCTGACTGGCCAGCCCTTTCTTTTTTGCTTGAAAACAATGGTATCGTTGGTCGCAAAGGCAAAAAGGATACCGGCGATATTTCCGATGATGGTCGCAATGATTTCATTCGAGGTCAGAGTATAGAGCAGCATCCGGGTCGCGACAGCTACCACAGTAGTGGCTACTCCAAAAAACAGGTAGGATAAAATTTCATTATCAAAAAACTTTTTTATTACAACTTTCATGATCTTAGTCTATCATATTTTCGGGATTTGTGCTATACTTGAAAGGCTGTGTCTCAATGTGAGAGAATGAGGAGAAGGAGCTGTTTTAAAAGAATCTCCGACCTATTTCATTTCTTACTGTTAGTGATGGATACAGCCCTTGACGCTTAGCTTCTTTCGTCAAGCATATTTTAAGCGGGAAAACCGCTAAAGGAGAAAAAATGAAAAAACAAAACCTAACTGTTCGTGACATGACTCAGATTGCCTTAGTTGCTGCAATCTATGTGGCTTTGACCATTACCCCACCTTTGAATGCTATTAGCTATGGTGCTTATCAATTCCGTATTTCAGAGATGATGAACTTTATGGCCTTTTATCATCGTAAGTATATCATCGGGGTGACCTTAGGTTGCATGATTGCCAATTTATATAGTTTTGGTATCGTAGATGTCTTTGTTGGTGGTGGTTCCACTTTAGTTTTTTTGACTTTAGGTGTTATTCTTTTTGAAAAATTTAAGAATCAATATATTCTTAATAATCTGATTCGGCTAGATCATTTCTGCTTTGCAATTCTCTTTTCTATTTCCATGTTTACCATTGCTGCGGAACTGCACCTCTTACAAGGTCTTCCCTTTTTCCTCACTTGGTTTACGACAGCGGCTGGAGAATTTGTTTCTTTGCTGATTGGAGCGATTTTAATCAATCGTCTGTCTCAGCATATTGATTTGACGAGATAGATTATAAGAAACAACTATAAAAATGTATGGTTGTTTTTAATTTCTTGTGGATTGTGAGGAACAAATAGAGGAAGATTTTGCCCATTTATGATAAGATAGAAGTATGAAAGAAAGAATTGCAGAATTAGTCAAATTGCTTAATCAATACGCCCATGAATACTATACCAGTGATCGTCCAAGCGTATCTGACAGTGAGTATGATCAGCTCTATCGTGAGTTGGTGAACTTAGAAGAAAAGTACCCATCAGACATTCTGCCTGACAGCCCTACACATCGGGTTGGTGGGAAAATTTTAGAAGGATTTGAAAAATACCAACACCAGTATCCTCTTTTTAGTTTGCAGGATGCTTTTTCACGTGAAGAATTACTGGCATTTGATGAGCGGGTGCGTCGGGAATTTCCCAATGTTTCCTACTTCTGCGAGCTGAAGATTGACGGTCTGTCCATTTCTCTGACCTATGAAAATGGTGTCTTGATAGCAGGCGCGACGCGCGGAGACGGTTCTGTCGGTGAAAACATCACGGAAAATCTCAAACGGGTCAAGGATATTCCCTTGACTCTCAAAGAGCCTGTTGACTTGACTGTCCGCGGAGAATGCTACATGCCCAAGGCCTCCTTTGATGCGGTTAACCAGCTACGGCAGGAAAATGGCGAGCCTGAGTTTGCCAATCCGCGAAATGCAGCAGCTGGAACCCTACGCCAATTAGATACAGCTGTTGTGGCCAAGCGTAAACTGGCTACCTTCCTCTATCAAGAAGCCAGTCCAACTCAGGAAACCAGTCAGGAAGCTGTTTTGAACAAGCTGGCATCTTTGGACTTCTCAGTCAATCCTACTCATATTCTGGCGGAATCTATGGATCAGGTCTGGGAGTTTATCGAAAAAATTGCTCAGGAGCGGGATAGTCTGCCTTATGAGATTGATGGGATTGTTATCAAGGTCAATGACTTAAGTGTCCAAGAAGAGCTGGGCTTTACTGTCAAGGCACCTAAGTGGGCCATCGCCTACAAGTTTCCAGCAGAGGAAAAGGAATCTCAGCTTCTGTCTGTGGATTGGACCGTCGGTCGAACAGGTGTCGTGACACCAACAGCCAATCTGACCCCTGTCCAGTTGGCGGGGACGACTGTCAGTCGGGCGACCCTGCACAATGTGGACTACATATCTGAAAAAGATATTCGCAAGGGTGATACAGTTATTGTCTATAAGGCAGGCGATATTATCCCAGCTGTCTTACGTGTAGTCGAGTCCAAGCGGGTGTCAGAAAAGGCTGTGGAAATCCCAAGTCACTGCCCGAGTTGTGGCGGTGAGCTATTGCATTTTGAGGATGAGGTAGCTCTGCGTTGTATCAATCCTCTCTGTCCCGCTCAAATCAAGGAAGGCTTGATCCACTTTGCCAGTCGAGATGCTATGAACATCACAGGCCTAGGCCCTGCGGTTGTCGAAAAGCTCTTTGCCAAGGAGTTGGTCAAGGATGTTGCCAGCATTTACCGTCTTTCTGTAGAAGACTTGCTCACCTTAGACGGCTTTAAGGAAAAATCAGCCAACAAGTTGTATCATGCTATTCAAGCTTCCAAGGATAATTCAGCAGAGAAATTACTCTTTGGGCTGGGTATTCGTCATGTGGGAAGCAAGGCTAGTCGGATTCTACTGGAGAAATTCCACGATATTCCTAGACTTTCTCAGGCAAACCAAGAAGAAATTGCAGCTATTGATAGCTTGGGGACTGTTATCGCTCAAAGTCTGCATTCTTATTTTGAGCAGGAAGGCAGCCAAGTGCTGCTGCGGGAACTGCAAGAAGCTGGTGTCAATTTAGACTATCTAGGTGAAAAAGTAGCTGCTGATGCAGTCCTCTCTGGCAAAACAGTCGTACTGACCGGAAAATTACAAAAATTAACACGGAATCAAGCCAAAGAAAAATTGCTGAGCTTGGGCGCTAATGTTGCCGGAAGTGTGTCTAAAAAGACGGACTTGGTGGTAGCTGGCAGTGATGCAGGCAGCAAATTGACCAAAGCCCAAGAACTTGGAATCGAGATTCGAGATGAGGATTGGTTAGATGGCTTGTGAGGCTGAGTATGAAGAACAAGATAAAAAAAGCAAGATTGATTTATAACCCAACTTCTGGGCAGGAGATTATCAAGAAAAATATTGCCGAAGTCTTGGACGTTTTAGAAGATGTTGGCTATGAGACCAGCGCCTACCAAACGACTCCAGAGCCCTTCTCCGCGCAGCGGGAAGCCGAAAGGGCAGCCAAGGCTGGTTTTGACTTGGTGATTGCTGCTGGTGGTGACGGAACGATTAATGAAGTAGTCAATGGGGTTGCCTCTCTAGATGTGCGTCCCAAGCTGGCCTTTATCCCGACTGGAACGACCAATGACTATGCGCGAGCTTTGAAGATTCCGATGGGGGATCCGGTAGCTGCTGCCCGCATTATTGAGAAAAACCAAACGATTCAGATGGATATCGGCCGGGCTTATGGCAGCAAATACTTTATCAATATTGCTGCTGCAGGTACTCTAACGGAGCTGACTTACAGTGTTCCTAGTGAAGTCAAATCCCGTCTGGGTTATCTTGCTTATGTCGCAGAAGGGGCTAAAATGCTGCCTCGCTCCAAATCTCGTAAGGTACGGATTGAGCATGATCATGGTGTTTTTGAGGGCAAGGTTTCGCTTGTCTTTGTAGCCTTGACTAACTCTATTGGTGGTTTTGAAAAACTAGCTCCGGATACAAAATTCGATGATGGGAATTTCACCTTGATTGTGGTAAAAACGGCTAAGTTATTTGATATGCTTAGCTTGATTATACAAGCAATCAATGGTGGACAGCATGTGACGGATGCCAAGGTTGAATATCTTAAAACCAGCAAATTGAAGCTAGAAGTATTGGACAAAAAAGCACCATTTATGCTGAATCTAGATGGTGAATATGGTGGCGATACACCAGTAGAACTCGAAGTTTTGCATAATCATTTGGAATTTTTTGCAAATATAGACGAAATTGATGAGAATGCTCTTTCGATAGAATAATTTAGAAATGAAGAGATTAATGAAAATGTTAGACTATAAGGTCATCGTTCACTATCATAATCCTAAGGGAGATTACTTTTCTTATGATTTGTGGCAGTGGCAGACAAATAAATGGGGAAAAGAAGCTTCTTTTTCCAAACTTGATTATTTCGGTATTCAAGGAGAACTATCTTTTAAAACATTGGAGCCTTTGGGACAGGCCCATGTGATTGTCAAGCGTTCGGACTGGTCCAGCCAGTCTTGTGACTATCATATCGATTTATTGCCTGCTCATTTACCAACAGAAGTGTGGCTGATTGAAGGAGACCATCAGGTTTATTATTCCCTTCAGGCGGCTACAACCAGCCACCAATACTCACAGCGCCGCCCTCATAATTTTGATGTGGCTATGCGGTCAGATTATTTTGATGAATGCTGGGGTTACCAAGGTTGGCTTGGTCATCGTCTGCAGGGGCAGACCAACCTGTTTAAAGTCTGGGCTCCAACAGCAAAAAATGTCGAATTGGTAGTCTATGAATCTTCCAGCAATGAAGCAGCCATTTATAAAAAATTCCCTATGAAAAAGGGAGAAACATACTCGCATGATCATGCTAAAAATACAATTGGAGTTTGGTTGGTTGACGTGCCAGAGGATCTAGCTGGCAAGGCCTACCATTATCATGTTAGTTTTGAAAATCAACATTTTCATACCCGCGATCCCTATACGATAGCCACCAGTCCAGATGGTAAGCGCTCAGCTATTGTTGCTGAAAAGGACAAGACTGTTCCAGGTTTTAAGGTTTGTCAAGGCAAGAAAGCCACTTGGCGTCTCAAAAATCCTAATCAGGCAGTCATCTATGAGATGCATATTCGGGATTTAACCAAATCCAGCAGTTCTGGGGTAGAAGAGAAACTGCGAGGTACCTTCTTAGGTGCTTGCCAGACAGGTACTAGAAATCGTTTGCGATACAAGACGGGCTTTGATTATATCTGTGACTTAGGGATCAATGTTGTTCAGCTCCAGCCGATTTCTGACCGTCACAAGGACTATGATGAAAATGGGCAAGTCACTTATAACTGGGGTTATGATCCGCAGAACTACAATGCGCCAGAAACCAGTTTTTCTTCCAATCCAGATGACCCAGGTCAGGCTATTCGAGATTTGAAAACCATGATTCAGGCCTATCACGATGCTGGCATTTCTGTGACCTTGGACGTAGTTTACAACCATATCTATTCAACTTTTGATTCAGCTTTTCAGGCAACCGTTCCCGATTATTATTACCGGATGAATCCCAATGGTTCCTTCCAAAATGGTACCGGTGTCGGCAGTGAGACAGCAAGCGAGCACGAGATGTTCCGGAAATTCATGATTGATTCGCTGCGTTATTGGGTTGAGGAGTTCAATATTGATGGATTCCGTTTTGATTTGATGGGAATCCATGATGTAGCGACTATGAATGCAATCCGTGAGGAAATGGATAAAATTGATCCGAGGATTTTGCTTTATGGAGAAGGCTGGGATATGGGAACGGGTCTGATGCCACAGGATAAGGCTAAAAAAGACAATGCTTATCAAATGCCGCGGATTGGCTTCTTCAATGATACCGAGCGCGATGCGGTGAAGGGAGCTGAGGTCTATGGCGGGGTGAAAGCAGGCTTTGTCAGCGGCCAGGCGACCGAAGACATTGTAGCCAAGTCTATTTTGGGAAGCAAGGAGTTAGGCTCTTATTGGTTACCAGAGCAGGTACTCAACTATGTTGAAGCCCATGATAATTTCAACTTGCATGACTTACTGACTGAATTGCATCCACACGATGACGTTTTAACAAAATCCAAACGTATTGAACTGGCAACGGCCATGAATTTACTTATGCAGGGCATGGCTTTTATGGAATTAGGTCAAGAATTCTCACGAAGTAAATTAGTAGCAACAGGTGAAGGCGGAGAAGTGCTGCACAGCGACCGAGAAAGAGCGATGAACAGCTACAATGCCCCGGACGCTGTCAATCAAGTAAACTGGGATTTACTCAATCATCATCAAAACAGCCTTGAATTTATCAAGCAGATCATTCATCTAAAGACAACTGTCAAGGAATTTTCTTATAAGACTTACGCAGATATTTACAAGCATGTCTTTGTCAAATCTGCAAATCAAGGAAGCGGACTACTGATTTTTGAGATTAAGGATGAAAAGCACTATGAAATTATTTTTAACGCCAGTGGCTTGCCTTTCTACCTGTCAAATTCTGATAAGCTTCGTTTGGTAGCTGGTAACAGCCGTCATAAAAGACCATTTTATGTTGAAAATCTGACTGCTTCTGTTTTTGAAGTGATTAACTAATGTCAAGATAAGCAAAATGACTATAAATAAGATTGAAGAACTCCCCTTGTGGCTCCATTCTTCAATCTTTTTTTGATTGGCGGAAAATAAAAAAAAACTCTCCCAAAACTGTACTGACCCCAAAAAGTTGGACAAAAAATATTAGTGAAAGGATTTGGTTCTGTACTGAA
>NZ_JPEN01000001.1 GCF_000767835.1 Streptococcus sinensis
GAGTTCCGCAATTGGGAATCTCTAGCTTTTTTGTGGCTGAGAACTATTTTGTCTCAGACTCTTGTACTTCTTATTTTCCAAGATAGTATTCTTTTACTACGTTTAATTTTTCATCAAACTCAAATACAAGAGGAGGGAAGTTTGGAATTTCTACTCCCATGATTTCATCATCAGACAATTGTTTGATGTGTTTCACAAGAGCGCGGATAGAGTTTCCGTGTGCACCAACGAAGACATTTTTACCATCTTTAAGAGCTGGAGCAATTTTATCTTCCCAGAAAGGAAGAGCACGTTCCAAAGTAACTTTCAAGTTTTCAGCATCTGGTACTACTGTGTCATCAAGATTAGCATAACGGCGATCGCTGTGAGCTGAATATTGATCATCTCTGGCCATATCTGGAGGCAAGACATCATAAGAACGACGCCAAATGTGAACTTGCTCGTCACCAAATTGTTCTGCTGCTTCGGCTTTGTTTTTACCAGTCAGACCACCATAGTGACGTTCGTTCAAGCGCCATGATTTTTCAACTGGTACCCAAAGTTGGTCTGAATATTCAAGAGCCAAATTAGTTGTTTTAATAGCACGTGTCAAAACTGATGTGAAAGCAATATCAAACTCAATTCCCGCTTCTTTGATCAACTTACCAGCGTCGATTGCTTGTTGTGTTCCTTTTTCAGAAAGGTCTACATCAGCCCAACCAGTGAAGAGGTTTGCTTTGTTCCATTCAGACTCACCATGGCGAGCAAAAACTAATTTTACCATTAGAAGTTCTCCTTTTATTTTCCGAGGTTGTCCTCGTTTATCTATTCTATTTTACAAAATTTTTCGTTAAAAAGCTAGTCTAAGTAAGAGAAACATAAAAATTTCACAAATGAATAAGCTAAGTAAAGAAAAACTTTCCTAAACAAAAAAGAAGTTTCAAAATGAACTTCTTTTCAATTTTATCCTGCTTGAACAATTTGCTCCTGACAGGCTGGACAAATTCCATAAACTGTTGTCTGAGCATTGGTAATTCGATAGCCAGTTTGTTTTTCAACTTCCTCTTTGACATCCGGTAAATTAAGGTCCATATCAGCAATACGACCGCATTTTTCACAAATCACATTGAGATGCTGATGTCCCATAAAATCAAAATAAGTCGTTGTATCATTACGGACTTTAAGCTCTGCCACAAATCCCTCATCAATCAGAACTTTAAGATTATTGTAGACAGTCGCCAGACTCATGTGCGGAAATTCTGGCAACAAAGCCTGATAAATCATCTCGGCACTAGGATGATCACTGCTATTAATCATAAAAGCAATAACTGCTTTTCTGGTTTCAGTAAGCCGAACACCCTTCATTCGCAGATGTTCTGTCACTTCCTGATAATACTTTTCATTCTGTTGGTTCATCATATATTCAACTCCATACATACCATTAATAATCTCATTCCATTATACCACGACTGAAAAAAGTTTACTATTAAGAATGATTGTAAATAAAGCAAAATTCACAAAATTTTTTCAAAGCAAAAAGAGAGCGATATTCGCTCTCCCACTATTAGTAGCCTCTACAGCCGACAAGCATCCATTATTTGTCGCCCTTGTTACGGATGACAAAGCCTGTTTTCTTTTCGCTAGAAGTACGGTGCGGACGCTTGTTCCCTCTGCTTTCGAAATCACGACTATTCTTGTTTGACTTGCGTTTAAAGTCACGACGGCCTCCATCTCGGTCTTCGCGTCCACCTCGACGATCACGACCTTGGTCACCTCGACGACCGTTGCCACGGCCGCTCTTCCCTTTGCCGCCAAAGCCACCGCCAGACGGTTTAAATGGCAATGGTTTTTCACGGGCAATTTCTACTTCAGGAAGAGTATCTGGATCTTGCACCGTCAAGCTGAGAATATACATGGCCAGCTCTTCTGGGCTGAATTCTGCTGCCAGCTTGCGGGCATCCTTGCCAAATTTCTCAAAGTTAGAACGGATGCTTTCATCAGCAAAATCGCGCTCAATCTTCTTAAGAGCCACTTTTTTCTTAGCTTGGAAAGCTTCCTCTGCAGTAGCTGGCTTAAGGCCTTTCATGCGCTTCTTGGTCAGATTTTCGATAATCTGCAGATAACCCATTTCATTTGGTGCTACGAAAGTAATAGACTGACCTGACTTACCAGCACGACCAGTCCGACCAATTCGGTGAACATAGCTTTCTGGATCCTGCGGAATGTCATAGTTGTAGACGTGGGTCACACCAGAAATGTCCAATCCACGCGCGGCTACATCTGTCGCTACCAAGACATCCAAATTGCCGTTTTTAAAGTCGCGCAGAACGCGGAGACGCTTGCCTTGGTCCAAATCACCATGGATGCCCTCTGCTCGGAAACCGCGGATTTTCAGACCGCGAGTCAGCTCATCCACCCGGCGCTTGGTCCGGCCAAAGACGATTGACAGCTCAGGCTGGTCCACATCCATCAGGCGGGTCATGGTATCAAATTTTTCATTTTCCTTGACGCGGATATAATACTGATCGACCAACTCTGTCGTCAGCTCCTTAGCCGCAATCTTGACATGCTCAGGCTCCTTCATAAACTGCACACCGATACGCTTGATAGCATCCGGCATGGTCGCTGAAAAGAGTAAGGTCTGACGTTCTGCTGGTACACGAGAAATGATAGACTCAATATCTTCCAAAAAGCCCATGTTAAGCATTTCATCCGCTTCGTCCAAGATCAAGGTTTCAATCTGATTCAGCTTAAGTGCTTTGCGTTTGATTAAATCCAAAAGACGGCCAGGTGTTCCTACGACGATATGGGCACCAGATTTGAGGGCCTTAATTTGCTTTTCGATGCTGGAGCCACCGTAGACAGAACGCACTTTGACACCCTTGCTACGGCCAAAACGGAAAAGCTCTTCCTGACTCTGCACGGCCAATTCACGGGTTGGAGCTATAATCAATGCTTGCACAGCAGGATTATTTGTATCAATCTTCTCCAGAGTTGGAAAGCCAAAGGCTGCCGTCTTTCCTGTCCCTGTCTGGGCCTGACCGATAACGTCCTTACCTGCCATGGCAAGTGGAATCGTCTGCTCTTGAATAGGGCTCGCTTCTACAAAGCCAGCTTTTTCAATCTCTGCTAGTAATTCAGCAGATAAATGTAATTCATTAAATTTCAATGTTCTTCTTCTTTCTAAAGGCGGTGCGAAGCCACCTTATAAGGCATTTTTACTCTTTGAAAATCAGTCAAAAGGCTAATAATCTCTAAGCATTAGCTAATTCTCAGGAGAATGATAGGTCGTTGATTAGCTGGATATTTTGTATCCTTTTAGTATATCTGCAACCCGCGTTGCTGGTTCTCATTCTTTGAAAATCAACTTAGTTACTTGCAACTTACCCAGTATACCACAAAGTAAAGTCAAAAGATAGGAATTATACGCAAGATTTTGTTTATATTGGAAATTTTTTGAAACTTTTTTGAAAATATACCTCTAGTTTCATACAAAAATACAAGAAAGAGAGGAAAAGATGCCAGCCTACTTCTTCTTAAAAAATATCCTCCAATTCAACTCAATTTCAATCTAGTCTTTCTTCCTCTGGAAAGCACCACCCTGTCGCCCCTCTCCAGCTTATCTGGAAAAAGCACATCCCTCCCACCGCTCCTACCCAAGTTTTTCTGGATGAAGTTGAAGTACAAGTAGAAATGAGAAAGTTAGACGATTCAGAATAGAAACACCTTCCAATAAAATCAGATAAAGAAAAAGAAACAAGCAAGTGCTTCAGTTCATAGACTGACACTTATCTTGTTTCTTTTTTCTATACGTTTAGCATCCGCTATCTTCACTGCTCCTCCTGTTGTCCAGAGCAGTTTGAGAAACGGCTTACTGCTTGGTAAAGGTCAGAGTATCTGGATCATCATCCAGTTCGTCCACAATCAGCTGATTACCATTTTGGCGATAGCTTTTAACATCGTCACCAACAATTAATCTTTGATTAGCTGTATCTACTTGTACCTGCTNCGAAGTGGTATTTCCTCCCTGATTCGCATTACTTGAGCAAGCAGCTAATAGGACTGCTAGTGTCAGAGATAGAATTCCGATAAAGGCTTTTTTTGAAATAGTCATATCGCTTTCTCCTTTTTCTACAATTGTAGTTTATATTCCTATTCTACACTTGTCTGTCTCATTTGTCAAGAATTTGCTATTCTCTCTGAAAAAGGTCCGGATAGCAAGCAGATGAGCTGTGACATAATCAATAGCTCACATCAATTACATATTGATTGTTGTTTTCTTGCTTCCTTTCAAACCCCAATTGCTCATTATAAGAATCTACAGTAGCTTATAACCTTTTCTGCTCTTCTTATAAGGTTTCATCTTCAGGTATATCAATTAAGCTATTCATCATTTTAGATTTCTGGATTATCATCGGACTCTCATGTAACTTTTCTTCTTTTCGCTCGGATTTCAACCGTTCTAAGCCATTACTATAGCTATCACCACTGCTGTTTAGTGATTAAATTGCTCCGATGATAAGCAAAAATCCCAATAAGCTCATCCCACATAATTTCTCTTATCTTCCATAGCAATTTCCTTTATGTTAAGCTTGAATACTATAAATGATGGCTTTTATAAAGTGCTATTCATTGAGAAAAGCAGCCCCAAAGGACTGCTTCTTTTTATCTATACTACCGTACCTCTGCACCGAGTTTTTCAGTCAGGGATTTTTCGATTTTTTCCATGTATTTAGCCACTTCTTCGTCAGTCAGGCTAGCTTCTGGATTTTGGAAAGTCAGGCTGTAGGCCATGGATTTAAGGCCGACACCCAGCTTGTCACCAGAGAAGATATCAAAGAGCTTAATATCTGTCAAGCGCTTAACACCAGCTGCTTGGATTGCATCAAGAACCTCTTGGTGAGTGATTTCAGCCTTGAGCAAGAGGGCCACATCACGGCTGACAGCTGGGAATTTAGTAATTTCTGTAAATGGCAGTGCTGGCTGGAGCTGCTTCTCGATAGCAGACAGGTTGAGCTCAGCCACATAAGTTTCAGGAATATCGTAAGCCTTAGCTGTCGCAGGATGGACTTGGCCGACAAAGCCAACAGGCTGGCCATTGATAGAAATCAGGGCAGTTCGTCCAGGATGCAGACTCTTCATCTGGCTGCTAGCCGTATATTCCGCTGTCAATCCCAACTTAGCAAAGAGTGCTTCCACTACACCCTTAGCATAGAAGAAATCAACTGCTACTGGCTTGGTCTGGAAGTCTTTTTCATTAACCAAACCTGTCAAAGCAAAGGCAAAGCTATTGATTTCATTTGGAAGTTCGTCCTTAGGATTGCCGGTCTGCTCAAAGACTTTTCCAATCTCATAGAGAGCCAGATTCTTATTTTTACGAGCTACATTGTAGGCTAGGGAGTCCAAAATACCAGAAACCATGTTCTGACGAAGAACGGAGCGCTCCACTGTCATCGGCCACATGAGCTCAGTCAAGTTACTAGGATTGAGAGTGAACTCAATCGCCTTTTCTGGCGTCGTCAAAGCGTAGGTGATGATTTCTGTCAGCCCAGCTCCTTCTGCTAAGGTCCGTACTTGACGGCGCAGTTGCTGCGTTTCAGTCAATTCACTGGCAGTCCCGTCATCTTTTGGCAGGCTAGCTGGTAATTTGTCATAGCCGTAAATGCGGGCAATTTCTTCATAGAGATCCGCTTCGATTGCAATATCCCAGCGACGGCGAGGGACACTGACAGTGAACTGTTCAGCATTTCCTGACAAGCCAAAGCCAAGTCTGCGGAAGACATCCACAATATCTGTATAAAGTAAATCTGTTCCCAAAACTCGGTTGACATCCGCGAGACTAGACACCACTTCTACATCACTAGTGTCTAAGCTACCAGCGGATACGATACCAGCCTGAACTGTCGCTCCTGCCAAGTCCGCAATCATACTTGCTGCCGCGTCCAAAGCTTCATTAACAGTTGCTACATTGATGCCTTTTTCAAAGCGGGAAGATGATTCAGAACGAAGATTAAGGCGCCCGCTGGTCTTGCGGATTGATTTACCATCAAAAACAGCCGCCTCCAGAACAACACGAGTGGACTGGCCAGAGATTTCAGTCGCTGCTCCACCCATGACACCAGCCAGAGCAACTGGCTTATCCGCCACAGTAATGACTAGGTCGCTGACTTCCAGCTCCCGCTCTTCGCCGTCCAGCGTCACCAGTTTTTCACCAGCACGCGCTTCCCGCACGACAATCTGGTCACCCTCAAAAGTATCCAAATCAAAAGCATGCATAGGCTGACCAAAGTAGAGCAGGATGTAGTTGGTCACGTCCACTACATTGTTAATCGGACGAATTCCTTCGTTCATAAGGAGATTTTGCAGCCACTGAGGACTTGGGGCGATGGTGACATTTTCCAAGATACGAGCCGCGTAGTAAGGGGCTTTCTCTGTCTCAAGGACTACTGAAAGGCTGTCAGCTGCCTGCTTTTCATTTTCCGCCAGCGGAAAATCTTTGAAATGCACTGACTTGTCATAAATAGCAGCCACTTCATGAGCCACCCCACGCATAGACAGAGCATCTGCCCGGTTTGGGGTGATAGAAAGCTCGATAATCTCATCGTCCAAGTCTAGATAAGAGAAGACTTCCTCACCCGGCACTGCTTCTTCAGGCAGGATTTGAATGCCATCCGCAAATTCCTTTGGCACGACAGAATCAGAAATGCCCAGCTCACCGAGAGAGCAGATCATGCCCAGTGACTCCAAGCCACGGATTTTTCCTTTTTTAATCTTATAATTGTCGGCAATGCGAGCACCCGGCAGAGCCACCATGACCTTGATGCCTGCGCGAACATTTGGAGCACCGCAGACAATCTGACGGTTCTCCTCTTCTCCGACATTGACTTGACAAACATGCAGGTGGGTATCAGGAACATCCTCACACGATACCACCTCACCAACGACAATTTTGGACAGGCCAGCAGCTGGTGATGTCACACCTTCCACTTCAATTCCTGTCGTTGACATTTTCTCAGCCAGCTCAGCGCTCGCCACATCAATGTCTACTAACTCTTTTAACCACTTATAACTTACTAGCATATTTAAGATATTAAGACCGGCCAATTGCCAAGGCAATTGGTAAAAGCGACCAAATTTTAGGGATTTGTCTGAAATCCTGATTTCAGAAACAAATCATCTAAATTTCGAGCTTTTAGGTCGTATTCATTTCCTCTCTCTAAATTTTCTGCACTTGTGCTTTGCCATTACTACAAAGGATACCAAGGGCGTCAAAAACGACTGAAAAACAGGAGATTTGCTAAACATTCGACGAATGATCGCAAATCTATCTTTTTTCCGAGTTTTTAGCCCGGGTTCAATTCCTTTCTCTATTCTATCGCTGAGGAACTTGACCAACCAAATTTTAGGTCGTATCATTTCCTCTCTTTAAATTTTCTTGTTTATTTCAATTTCTTGCGCAGCAGCCAGTCTGTATCTACTGTCTCACCAGTGATATAGTCGTGCTGGCTGAATTTCTCAAAGCCGTATTTAAAGTAAAAATCTTGAGCCCTAAAATTCTTTTCCCAGACGCCCAGCCAGACCCAGTCAAAGTCTCGTTTCTTGGCTTCATCTAAGGCAAATTCAAACATCTCCTTGCCCAAGCCCTGACCATGATAGGCTTTCAAGACATAGATTCTCTGAGCCTCAAAGGCTTGTGGCAGTTCTTGCTCCGTTTGAGCCTGTCCCCAGTTAAACTTGAGAAAACCAGCGATTTCACCCTCTTTGACAACAAAATAGGTCTCTGACTCAGGCTCTGCCAGTTCCTTTTCGATAGTTGCAAGCGACAGCTCATTGTCAAAATAATGAGCCATATCAGCTTCCTTGATAAATTGACCAAAGGTTTCTTGATAGGTCGCGACCTCCAACTCCCGTAGGAGGCTCGCTTCTTCTTTCTTGACTCTGACTAGCATAACTGCACTCCTTTCTCAGAAAAGCTGCATTGATGACTACAGGTTTCTACTTAAACTGCTGAGAAAAACGAATATCTCCTTGGTAGAAGCCACGAATGTCGTTGATACCGTAGCGGAGCATAGCTACCCGCTCTTGACCGAGCCCAAAGGCAAATCCAGAGTATTTCTCCGCATCAATGCCACTCATTTCCAACACGCGCGGATGCACCATACCAGCTCCCATAATCTCAATCCAGCCAGTCTTCTTGCAGACATTACAGCCGGCACCGCCACACTTAAAGCAGGAAACATCCACTTCAACAGACGGCTCTGTGAATGGGAAGTATGATGGACGCAGACGGATACTGCGATCTTCGCCGAACATTTTCTGAACAATCAGCTGCAGCGTTCCTTGCAGGTTTGCCATGGAAATATTTTCTCCAACCACCAAGCCTTCAATCTGATGGAACTGGTGGGAGTGAGTCGCATCATCGGTATCCCGGCGGAAAACGCGACCTGGTGAGATCATCTTGAGTGGCCCTTTAGAAAAGTCATGAGCGTCCATAGCTCGCGCCTGTACCGGACTGGTGTGGGTTCTGAGCAGAATCTCCTCTGTAATGTAGAAAGTGTCCTGCATATCCCGTGCTGGGTGGTCCTTAGGCAGATTCATCCGCTCAAAGTTATAATAGTCCTTTTCCACTTCAAAGCCGTCCACGACCTGATAGCCCATCCCGATGAAGATATCTTCAATTTCTTCACTAGTTTGGCTAAGAATATGACGGTTCCCAACCGGAATTTGACGGCCTGGCAGGGTCACATCCAAGGATTCCTCAGCCAGTTTCAGAGCTACTAATTGCTCTTCCATCTCTTGAGCAGTCTTTTCAAAGGCTGCTGTCAGAACATCACGCGCTTCATTGACATGCTTCCCGATAATCGGCCGCATTTCAGCTGAAATATCCTTCATCCCTTTCAGGACTTCAGTCAGCGAACCCTTCTTACCCAAGACTGCTACACGCAAGTCCTGCAGTTCCTTTTGATTCTCAGCCTTAAGCTGCTTGAGAGAAGCTAGAGTCTCTTCACGCAGGCTTTTCAGTTGTTCTTCAATCGTTTTCGTCATTTTCCCTCCAAAATAAAAAGCGCGTCAATCTCCATAAGCGGAGCGTTGACACGCGGTACCATCCGTTTTTTATCTGGCAAGCCAGACCTTACTTATCAATCCTAGAGCAAGTGAATTCGCCTAGCTTTCATCTAGAGAGCTTTCAGTCGCTGGCTCCCCTCCCTGTTAAACTTCCCCTAGGTTACTGGTCTTGCGGATTGCTATTTAGTTACGTTTCATTCTACCAGATTTTACTAACTTTGGCAAGGGAAATTCCATTATCAAACAAGAAAAACCTGCATCAAAGCAGGTTCCTTTACTCATTTAATCCCCAAGGCAATGCGGGCATATCGACTCATCTTTTCCACTGTCCAAGCAGGATACCAGACCAGCTTGACCTCTGTCTTGGTCACTTCAGGGACATCTGTCATGGCATCATAGATTTGGTCGGTCAAGAGATCCGCTAGCGGGCAACCCATGGTCGTCAGAGTCATGTCAATTTCTGTCTCACCAGTGTCCCCATCAAAGCGAATTTCATAAATCAGTCCCAGATTGACAATATCAATCCCAAGCTCAGGATCAATAACCTGCTCCAAACTTTCTAAAATACGAGTTTTGATTCCCTCTATTTCTTGGGATGTATAATTTTTTTCTGACATGTAATACCCTCCTTATAGATATAGCAGAGATTTCAAGTTAGCTCGAGGGGGCTTTTGTTTTCAGCTAGTATTGCCGACTTGACGATTCCTGCTGAAGGCTTTCCACCTCTCCTTGCTCTTCAGTTCTTAATCTTCGATAAAGTCTCTGAGTGGTTTGCTGCGGCTTGGATGGCGGAGTTTGCGCAGGGCTTTTGCTTCAATCTGACGAATCCGCTCACGGGTGACATTAAAGACCTTACCAACATCTTCCAGTGTCCGCATCTTCCCATCGTCCAGACCAAAGCGCAAACGCAAGACGTTTTCCTCGCGGTCTGTCAAAGTATCCAAGACTTCGTCCAACTGCTCACGGAGAACGACACGAGTTGTGTAGTCAACTGGATTCTCAATTACTTCATCTTCGATAAAGTCCCCCAGATGACTGTCATCTTCCTCACCGATAGGGGTCTCCAGCGAAACTGGCTCCTGAGCAATCTTGAGAATCTCACGAACCTTATCTGGTGTCATATCCATGCGCTCAGCGATTTGCTCTGGTGTTGGATCCTGACCTAATTCCTGCAAGAGATTGCGTTGCTCGCGAACCAGCTTGTTAATGGTTTCCACCATGTGGACCGGAATCCGAATAGTCCGAGCTTGGTCAGCAATCGCACGGGTAATAGCCTGACGAATCCACCAAGTCGCATAAGTTGAAAACTTAAATCCTTTGGTGTAGTCAAACTTATCAACGGCCTTCATCAACCCCATATTTCCTTCTTGAATCAAGTCAAGGAACTGCATACCACGGCCGACATAGCGCTTGGCAATGGAAACAACCAGACGAAGATTGGCCTCAGCCAGACGCTGCTTGGCTTCCAAGTCTCCCTGTTCTACCAAGATAGCCAGCTCCTGCTCTTCTTCATTGCTGAGAAGGGGCACAACCCCGATTTCTTTCAGATACATGCGGACTGGGTCATTGACCTTGGCTGAATTACTCCCTAGGAGCTCTTCATCCGTCAGCTCTGCCTCTTCCTCTTCAGTATTCAAGACACGCGCGCTAGGATTTCCTTCCTTATCCGTGATAGAAATGCCCGCATCCTGAATACGCTGCAATAAATCTTCAATCCCATCAGCGTCCAAGGCGAAGGGGATGACCAGTTTGTCGTTTATTTCATCATCCGTTGCTGCACCCGTTTGCTTGTGATTGCGGATGAATTCTGCAATTTGAACGTCTAATGTTGTTACTTCTTTTTGTTTTGTAGCCATACCTACTCCATTCTTCTTTTTTGTGCGATAAAGCGCTCCACCTCTAATATAGCGGCATCCTCATCTCCAGTATGCAAAGCTTCTCGAACCTTTTTGCTAATCAGCTGATTATTCTTTCGAAGCAATTCGCGTTCCCTAGTCAGCTCAACTTCTGCTAACTCTCCGTCTTCCATCTCCTCTGGCAAATCTTCCTCCAACATCCGATACCAAAGTTGCTGGACTCTTTCTGGTAAGCTAGATAAATCCTGCGAAGTTACTTCACCATTGGCCAGTAAAAGCTCGTATAGCTCCTGCAATTCCGCCGTATCAAAGGCGAAATCTGTACGAAGCCGATAGCTATTTAAAACCAGCGGATTGTGTACCATACGATAAAGGATATGAATTTCTGCCTTTATCAGCCGTGATAGCTGTTTAGACAACGGAAGATCTACCAGTACAGGTCTTCTTAGAGATTCCGACTGCTGCCTGCTTCGACTACTTCGCTCAGTCAAACGACTATTGTTAACCGTATTCTCTACCTGCTGGTAATCAAAATCTGGCAGTAACTCAGCCAACATATAAATATAGGAATTCTGAGCTGTAATAGACTGCGTTTGAGCGATGATAGGTGCCATCTGCTCCACAAACTCAATCTGGGCCTGCAGGTTTTCGATATTATCTGGTTTAAGATAACGTAGAAGAAACTCCACATTACTAATTCGCGTTTTGGTCAGATAATTTTGCAATTCCGCAGCAGAGTTTTTAGCAATAAACTCATCCGGATCCATATTGTCAGGAAGAGAGACGATTTCCACCGTCATATCCCGCAGCTCCTCTAAAGCCTTGGCTGTCGCAGCTTGACCAGCCCTGTCTCCATCATAAGTCAGAATAATTTTCTTACAATACTTAAGCAGATGCTGAACGTGCTCAGGTGTCAGAGCTGTTCCCATAGATGCGACTGCATTTTCAACTCCAGCCCGGTAAGCCGCAATCACATCCATGAAGCCTTCCATCAGATAAACCTCATGGCGTTTTTTGATGACTGGCTTGGCCTTATCCAGATGATAAAGCTCATAGCTTTTATTAAAAATAGCGGTGCTGCGACTATTCTTATACTTGGCAGTCTGTGAACCAGGCTCCGAATCTTGCCAAATCCGTCCGGAAAAGGCCACAACCTGCCCGCTCTCATTGGTCAGGGGAAACATAATCCGGTTCTGAAAAGCATCATAGACCAAATTGTTCTCTGCCAGATTGAAGAGACCTGAGTTCATAATGGTATGCTCATCAAACTTACCAGCCATACTCTTGTGAAGGTAATTACCTTCATTGGGAGCTAGACCGATTTGAAAATGCTTAATAACCTCATCCGTCAGCCCGCGCTGGTAGAGATAGGCTCGCGCTTCTTCTCCCATCTTGGTCGTCATTAGAACAGCATGATAAAACTTAGCCGCCTCGGTATGAATATCGTAGAGAGCCTGATGCGGATGAACCTGTCTCGGTCGATCCTTGCCCGCTGTCTCTACAGCCAAGGAAATTCCTCCCCGCTCTGCTACAAGCTGAACAGCCTCCATAAAGGAAACGCCTCGGTAGTCCTCGATAAATTTAAAAACATCTCCTGACTTACCACATCCGAAACAATGGTAAAACTGTTTGTCCTCTACAACATTAAAGGAAGGCGTTTTTTCACCATGAAAGGGACAAAGTCCCAGAAAATTTCTCCCAGCCTTGGTCAAGGCTACTGTTTCTCCTATGACATCGACGATATTGACACTATTTTTTATTTCAGAAATGGTTTCTTTATCCAATAGACAATACCTCCAATTTATCATAGAATATCACTCTATATTTTATAATAAAATGAGGCAAATGTAAAATATTTGATAGACAAATGGCTTGAAAGAATCATTTATTTGAGCTATAATAAAATTTCAAATAGTAACTCATTTTTTGAAAGGAAAAAGAAATGTTAAAGGATTTGAAAGAATTTTTGCTTCGCGGTAACGTGATTGACTTGGCAGTCGGTGTTATCATCGCCAATGCTTTTGGAGCAATCGTCACTTCACTGATTCAGGATGTTATCACTCCTTTGTTCCTCAATCCAGCTTTGAAAGCTGCTGGCGTGGAACAAATCGCTGGTTTAAAATGGAACGGAATTGCTTACGGAAGCTTCTTAAGCGCAGTAATCAACTTCTTGGTAATCGGTACTGTCCTCTTCTTTATCGTCAAGACTGCTGAAAAAGCACAAAACCTTGCTAAGAAGAACGAAGAAGCTGCTGAGGAAGAGCCAGCTGGACCAACTGAATTGGAAGTCCTACAAGACATCAAAGCTTTGCTTGAAAAGCAAAACTAACCCTCAAGGAAAGGCACTGATGAATCGTCAGTGTTTTTTTGTTTCTTATTTTTAGAGAAGAAAAAAACGGCTCTATAATATTTGTAGTGGGTAAATCCCCTATAGATATTATGGAGCCTCTTTTGTTGTAGAAAACATACTAAGATTAGTAGTGAAGAAATCTCCGA
>NZ_JPEN01000070.1 GCF_000767835.1 Streptococcus sinensis
ATAAAATAATTAAGAAAGGGTTTATACTGGCGGAAGCTACCCGCTAATATAAATATAAGGTTTCTATGTATCGTATTTCATTTCAGGATGACATTAGCATCATGCCGCGTGAAAGGCTGATCAGGGAAGGAGCGGATAAACTCAGTAATCAGGAATTGCTATCTATATTTTTACGAACGGGTAGCAAAAAAGAAACTGTCTTTCAAGTTTCTCAAAGGATTTTATCATCGATTTCTAGTTTGAATGATTTAAAGTATCTGACTTTGCAAGAGTTGCAAACTATTTCAGGAATTGGCCCTGTGAAAGCAGTTGAGCTTCAGGCCATTATTGAGCTTGGCTGCCGTATCAATAAGGCTGAAGTGCTGGAGAGGGAGCAAATTCTTGGAAGTCAAAAACTGGCTCGAAAAATGCAGGTCGAATTAGGGGATAAAAAGCAGGAATGTTTGGTTGCTATTTATCTTAATAGTCAAAATCAGATTATCCATCAGCAGACAATCTTTATGGGAACGGTGACCCGAAGTATCGCTGAACCGCGTGAAATTCTACATTATGCTCTTAAACATTTGGCGACATCAATTATCCTTGTGCACAATCACCCTTCGGGAATGACTCTGCCTAGTAGGAATGACGATGAGGTCACCAAACACATGAAGGAAGCCTGCGAACTGATGGGCTTGGTTCTTTTAGACCATTTAATCGTCTCAAAAAATAATTATTATAGCTACCGTGAAGAAACTGATTTGATCTAAAATTTATGAACTGCATCATCAAATATAGTCAGGTTGTTCTAAACAGAGATTCGGGGAGCTATGTTTGGAACACTGAAAAAATAGCCACCCATCGGTTGAGGTTCAATGATATCAACCCCTTTAGCACGTAAACTATAGGAGATGACTTCACACTGAGAGAAACGAAGCTAAGCACAGAAGCAGGATAAAGATATTTGAATAACTTGCACATTGGAAATCACTCTTTTGTTTCCTGTTATTCCAATAAGTGGTCTTCTTGTGAAATAATCTGTGTCACTCCAGCATCAACTTTTCTTCTTTTTCATGAAGTAAAGAAGGGTTTGTAATTCGCTTGTTAAATCAACATATTGAACAACAACTTCCTTTGGAAGGGTGAGATGAACAGGTGAAAAACAGAGAATTCCCTTAATCCCTGCTTTGACTAATACAGAAGCGACTTCCTGGGCTTTCAGACTCGGTACAGTTAGGATAGCTGTTTGCACATCTCCTGACTGTACTTTTTCTTTAATTTCTGAAATGCCGTAAATTTGCACACCATCGCTGGTGGTTGTACCGACATCAGGATGATCATCTGTATCGAAGGCCATGACGATTTTCATTTTATTTCGTTCATGAAAACGATAGTGGAGAAGTGCTTTTCCCATATTTCCGACCCCGACAATCATAACGTTGGTGATAGAGGTGTCATTTAAGAGATCGGCAAAAAAATTCATCAGCTTTTTGACATCATAGCCAAAACCTCTGCGACCTAATTCACCAAAATAAGAAAAATCTCGTCGAACGGTGGCTGAGTCAATACCGATTGCTTCTGCGATTTGTTTTGAATTGGCCTTTTCAATATTTTCCGAATTAAATCGTTTAAAAATCCGATAGTAGAGCGAGAGCCGCTTAGCTGTAGCACGGGGAATGGGATTACTTTTTTCAGTTGTCACAAAATCACGACCTTTCTATCTCTATTCTATAGAAAGTTTGTGAAAAAAGCAACTAATTTGATAGGTAAAACATTAAGCTAACTTATGAGGAAATTAAACGGAATAGAAAAAAGCAAAATTTTGAGAATTTTGCTTATTGGGGCGTTTTTTCAAAAATTTGTCTTTCAACTAAGCTATCCATCAGGAAATAAAACTTTTGCTGAATAATGTGATGGTCTTCAGATTTGAAAATATTAACCAATCTTAAACCAGATTTGTCTGTAATGTTGATTTTGAATCCGGTTAAGTCTTTGTTTACGATGATTTTGAGCAGGAAGCCATTACCGCTGTTAGGAACAGCTTCAAGTAAGCGAGAAAGCTCATAATTACCGACCTTTGTTTCAGCAAATGTATTGTCGCGTAGCGTAAATTTCTTAACATTGGGATGAAGCGAGTAGTTGAAGTCGCAGTTTGGTAGACTTACAGATGTTTGAAAAGCCATCTTATCCTCCTAGTATTTCTTTCAGTTTTTTACTAAAATCTTTAATTTCTTCGATGGTGGTCTGATCTGAGACACTGATTCGGATGGATTCATTTAAGCGTTCAGAGTCTTGTCCATACATGGCTTGCAAAACATGACTAGGCTGAACAGCTCCAGCCGTACAAGCTGATCCAGTTGAAATGGAAAAACCATTTAAATCCATTTGGAGTAAAAGGAGATCATTCTTGTGATTTGGAAATCCAATATTGATAACATAAGGCAGGCTGGGCTGACTTTCGTTTAGGTAAAAATCTATATCTGATAAATCGTCCAGCAGAGTATCTTTTAACAGCTGGGCATGTTCAAGGTTTTTCGCTAAATGATTAAAACTTTCAGAAAGTGCAGTTGCCATTCCGATGATGGAGACAAGATTTTCTGTGCCTGCCCGATGTTTGGTTTCCTGATCACCGCCGTGCATAAAATTATCAAAATCCATCTTGTCAGCATAGAGAAAGCCAACACCTTTTGGTCCATGGAATTTGTGGGCTGATGCACTCAGAAAATTGATTCCCCATTCTTCTGGATAGACGGGGAGCTTACCGATGGCTTGAACAGCATCGACGTGAAAAGCAGCAGGATGATCCTTAAGCATTTCTCCAATTTCTTGAATTGGCAGCATATATCCTGTTTCATTGTTGACAGCCATGACAGAGACAAGGATGGTGTCAGGTCTGAGAGCACTTTTTATATCTTCAATTCGGATTTGGCCATCCACCGGCTGAACAATCGTTGCTTCAAATCCAAAGCGCTTAACCAAGTATTCAACTGGTTCTAAAACAGCATGGTGCTCAATAGCGGTGGTGATAATATGTTTGCCTTGAGCCTGATGATGCAGAGCATAGCCTTTAATAGCGGTATTATTACTCTCAGTCCCTCCTGAGGTAAAGAGAATATTTTTGCTCCGAGTATGCAGAACTTTAGCAATATCTTCACGGGCTTGTCTGAGAAGTTTATTGGCTTCCCGACCGTGGCTGTGCGTACTGGAAGGATTGCCAAAGACCGCCATTGCCTTAGTCATGGACTCAATCGCAGCAGGCGACAAGGCAGTCGTAGCAGCATTATCTAAATAAATCACAAGGTTTTTCCCCTACTTTTTTTGATAAGCAAACAGCGGGCTGACTGGTTTTCTTTCCTGAATCAGTACGATAGCATCACCAATCAATTCACTTGCTGTGATATATTTTGTATTTTCAGGAATTCTTTCTTTTGTGTCAACGGAATCGGTAACAAGTATTTCCTTGATTGGAGCATTGTCCAGCAATTCAGCAGCTCCTTTAACAAAAAGTCCATGGCTAGCTACAGCATAGATTTCGATAGCGCCTTCACGATTCAAAATTTTAGCAGCTTCTGAGAAAGTTCGACCAGTATTCAAAATATCATCGATTAAAATAGCTTTTTTGTCTTCAACATCACCGATGATATAGCCTTCAGAACGCCCTGCTTCATCCTCTCCATAGTCAATGATGGCGATTGGAGCGTCTAGGTATTCCGCCAGGCTGCGGGCACGTTTTACACCTGAGTTTTTAGGGCTGACAACAACCACATTTTCACCAGTCAATCCCATACTGCAGTAGCGGTCAGCAAAGAGTGGAATGGTGATAAGATTATCAACTGGAATATCGAAGAAACCTTGGACTTGAACTGCGTGAAGATCCAGAGAAACAACCCTGTCTACGCCTGCACCAACCAGCATATTTGCTACAAGCTTAGCAGTAATTGGTTCTCGTGGGGCAGCTGTTCTGTCTTGACGAGCATAACCGAAGTAGGGCATGACGACATTAACAGTATTGGCACTGGCACGTTTACAAGCGTCCACCATAATCAATAATTCCATCAAGTGATTATTCACTGGAAAGCTAGTAGATTGAATGATGTAGATATCGTAGCCACGCACGCTCTCCTCAATATTAATCTGAATTTCACCGTCTGAGAAATGCTGTGATGATAGCTTACCTAAAGGTTTTCCTACTGCTTTAGCAATCTTTTCAGCGATTGCGTGGTTTGAATTGAGGGAAAAAAGCTTCATATTTTTTTTGTCTGACATTAGATTGACCGTCCTCTTTTTGACTCTTTTGATTTACAACTCTTATTCTACCAAAAAAATAGGATTATTTCAGCTATTTGACAAGTTTTCGGCAAATCTTGCGATTTTGCTTTTTCCTGCTTTGTATTCAATTTGCTTCTCTTGTAAAAAATCTGCAAATTTCTGTCTACCAGCAACAAAATCCTTGACTTCGACTTCTAATTCGAAGTCATTTTTATCAAAATAATAGTTCTCATCTAGGGCGAAAAGACCAATTTCATGCTGTTTTTCATAACGGATGGTTTTGAGCGAGCCCAATATTCTCAATTTATCAATAGGAATCTCCTGCTCCCGAAGTAATTCTAAAATTTTTCCATCTGGGAAAAGATTTTCTTTTAAAACTTTTTGCGTCTCTTTCTTAGTCAATAGTTGATTGTATTCCAGATTTCCGATCTCTTGAGGAATCTTTAAAGTAAATTCGGTAGCAGAAGGAGTGGTTCTGACCCGCAATGCTATGCGTGCATCACGAAGTGCAAAATCGGCAGAATCAATGTAATAATTGATTTGGGTAACAGGTTCGATATCTTTGAAAAACGGGAGTAATTTTTTATGCTCGTCTTCGGTCAGCATGGTTTTAAATTCAATCTCTAAATAATCCATTTTCAGTCCCTTTTCGTTTTTTTTTGAAAGCGATTTATGATATAATTACTATTGTGTTTATTTTATACAAAAAATGATAATATGACAAGGTATG
Organism: Streptococcus sinensis; assembly: GCF_000767835.1. Classification (GTDB taxonomy): domain Bacteria; phylum Bacillota; class Bacilli; order Lactobacillales; family Streptococcaceae; genus Streptococcus; species Streptococcus sinensis. Next base: position 4,979 of record NZ_JPEN01000070.1, read on the forward strand.
TATATGACATTAGATTGGGAAAATTTTCTGGATTCCTATATTCAAGCTGTTGGAGAATTGAAAATCAAGCTTCGAGGTATTCGTAAGCAATACCGCAAACAGCAACGCCATTCTCCGATTGAATTTGTAACTGGTCGGGTAAAGCATGTTGAAAGCATCAAGGAAAAAATGACTGCTCGCGGGATTCGGGAGGAAAACCTAGCCCAGGAGATGCAGGATATAGCTGGGTTGCGCATCATGGTTCAATTTGTTGATGATGTGAATGAAGTCTTAAATGTTCTGCGAATGCGAACAGATATGCGGATTATCCAAGAGAGAGATTATATCACTTATAAAAAATCCAGTGGCTATCGCAGCTATCATGTCATTATTGAATATCCGGTAGATACGATTAGTGGGAACAAGGTTATTCTAGCAGAGATTCAGATTCGTACCCTGTCTATGAACTTTTGGGCAACGATTGAGCACTCTTTAAACTATAAGTACAAGGGAGAATTTCCAGAGGAAATCAAAAAACGCTTGGAGATAACGGCCAATCTAGCTTACCAGCTTGATGAAGAGATGGGGGCCATTCGCGATGCCATTCAAGAAGCACAAGCTCTTTTTGACCCTCTGCACCGCAAGCTAAATGACGGTGTTGGAAATAGTGACGATACAGATGAAGAATACAGGTAAAAAAATAGCGCTTATCCGCAATCGCAAAAGACAGAGTGAGGAAGTTTTCCAAACTTTGATGCAAAAGTTGAGAAAGGCAGGCTTTATCCTGACACTGAAAAATCCGGATATCGTGATTTCTGTCGGCGGAGATGGGATGCTGCTATCAGCTTTCCATAAATATGAAGATCAACTGGATAAGGTCCGCTTCGTCGGTGTTCATACAGGACATCTGGGTTTCTATACTGATTATCGAGATTTTGAACTGGATAAATTAGTGGAAAATCTGAAATTGGACACAGGAGCAAAGGTTTCTTATCCGATTTTAAATGTCAAGCTTACTTTTGAAAATGGTGAAACTCGGACGATTCGCGCACTCAATGAAGTAACGATTAAACGCTCCGACAGAACCATGGTAGTTGATGTGATTATTAATAATGTTCATTTTGAGCGTTTCAGAGGAGATGGGATTTCTGTCTCAACGCCGACTGGAAGCACAGCTTATAATAAATCTTTGGGAGGAGCAGTCCTGCACCCGACGATTGAAGCCTTGCAAGTAACAGAGATTGCCAGTCTTAATAATCGAGTTTACCGCACCTTGGGCTCTTCGGTCATCGTTCCTAAAAAGGATAAGATTGAGCTGGTGCCGACGCGCAATGATTACTATACTGTGGCTGTTGACAACCAGACATTTTCTTGTAACAATATCGTCCGGATTGAATACCAGATTGATAATCATAAGATCAACTTTGTCGCCTCACCTAGTCACACCAGTTTCTGGAATCGTGTGAGAGACTCCTTTATTGGGGAGTGTCAGGAATGAGATTTGAATTTATTGCTGATGAGCATGTCAAAGTTAAAATATTTTTGAAAAAGCATGAAATTTCCAAAAGCCTTCTGGCCAAGGTGAAGTTCGCAGGTGGTAATATCTTTGTCAATGATCAGCCTCAAAACGCTATCCATTTACTAGATATTGGCGATAAGGTGACGGTAGATATTCCGTCTGAAAAAGGCTTTGAAACTCTAGAAGCCGTAAATCGCGATTTATCCATCATTTATGAAGATGAGCATTTTCTAGTTTTGGATAAGCCTGCTGGGCTAGCCAGTATTCCCAGTGTCAATCATTCCAATACGATGGCAAATTTTGTCAAAGCTTACTATATTCAGCAACATTACGAAAATCAGCAGGTTCACATTGTGACGAGATTGGATCGCGATACCAGTGGTCTCATGCTCTTTGCGAAACATGGCTATGCTCATGCAAGGCTGGATAAGCAGCTGCAGAAAAAAATGGTTGAAAAGCGTTATTATGCGTTGATCAAAGGAAGCGGCGAGCTTGAACCAGAAGGAGATATTATTGCACCGATTGGGCGGAATCCTGAGAGTATCATCACCAGATGTGTGACAAAGGATGGGAAATATGCCCATACTAGCTACAAGATTGTGGAGCGGTTTGGAGATGTCTATTTGGTTGATATTCGTCTGCATACTGGACGAACCCATCAGATTCGTGTGCACTTCGCTCATCTTGGCTTTCCATTGTTAGGGGATGATCTCTATGGCGGAACTTTGGAAGCGGGGATTACTCGGCAAGCCTTGCATTGTCATTTACTAAACTTTTATAATCCATTTTCCGGACAACAGATTGGTCGCTCCAGTCCTTTGCCAGAAGATTTTAAACAGGTTATTCAGAATTTAAAAAATTAAGAAGAAAAAGGAGTTTTAATAAACAATGAAAATTTTTGAGTCTATTCGTGAAGCATTAAAAAACAAGGAAGTGAGAATTGTCTTACCAGAAGGGGAAGAACCTCGTATTCTGCAGGCAACAAAACGGATTGTGAAAGAAACGAGCATTACACCAGTCCTTTTGGGAAATCCTGATAAAATTAGCATTTATCTTGAAATCGAAGGAATTACGGAAGGTTATGAAGTTATCGATCCGTCAAACTGCTCTTGTTTTGAAGAAATGGTTACTGCTTTGGTGGAACGCCGTAAAGGCAAGATGACAACTGAAGAAGCTAGAAAAGTGCTGACGGAAGATGTCAATTATTTTGGTGTTATGCTGGTCTATCTTGGAAAAGTACATGGAATGGTTTCAGGTGCTGTCCATTCTACGGCTGCAACTGTCCGTCCAGCTCTTCAAATTATTAAAACTCTTCCGTGGGTTTCTCGTACATCTGGTGCTTTTTTGATGGTGCGTGGTGATGAGCGCTATGTCTTCAGTGACTGTGCTATCAATATTGATCCAGATGCTAATATTCTAGCTGAAATCGCAGTTAACTCAGCGCTGACGGCTCAGATATTTGGCATTGATCCTAAGGTAGCTATGCTTAGCTATTCTACCAAAGGATCTGGTTTCGGGGAAAAAGTGGACAAGGTGGTTGAAGCTACGAAATTGGCCCGAGAAATGCGTCCTGATTTAGTTATTGATGGTGAGTTACAATTTGACGCAGCTTTTGTGCCGGAAACTGCTGATCTAAAAGCCCCAGGAAGCCCAGTAGCTGGCCAAGCAACCGTTTTTGTCTTTCCAAATATTGAAGCTGGGAATATTAGTTACAAGATGGCAGAGCGTCTGGGTGGCTTCTCTGCGGTCGGACCGATTCTTCAAGGACTCAATCATCCAGTAAACGATCTTTCTCGTGGTTGTAATTCAGATGATGTTTACAAATTGACTTTGATCACTGCTAGCCAAGCGGTAGGTCACTATTAATATCTTGCAAAAACATTAAAAAGAGTCAAATAGTCTCTCTAACCTCAAATAGTTTGAAAGACTGTTTGACTCTTGTGGGGTGGGACGACGAACTGAATTAAAAAAGTTTAGTTCTGTTCCACTCCACTCCTTTTTTCAATTGCTTATGCTATACTATATGATATGTTAGACTTGAAAAAATACGGAATTGAGATGTGGGAGGAAGACAAGATTGTCTCCTTCCGCCATAAATTACTAGCTTGGTATGATGAGCATAAGCGTGATTTGCCTTGGCGACGGACAAGCAACCCATATCGTATCTGGATTTCTGAGATTATGCTCCAACAGACTAGGGTAGATACAGTCATTCCTTACTACGAGCGGTTTCTTAAGTGCTTTCCAACAGTGGCCGATCTGGCTCAGGCGCCAGAAGACAAGCTTCTGAAAGCATGGGAGGGACTGGGCTATTATTCCCGAGTTCGCAATATGCAGGTGGCTGCCCAGCAGATTATGTCTGACTTTAGTGGTATTTTTCCAGCTAACTATGAGGAAATCAGCAGTCTCAAAGGAATCGGGCCTTATACAGCGGGAGCGATTGCCAGCATCGCTTTTGGTTTGCCTGAGCCCGCAGTCGATGGCAATGTCATGCGGGTGCTGAGCCGATTGTTTGAAGTAGACTTAGATATTGGTCAACCGAGCAATCGTAAGGTTTTTCAGGCGATGATGGAAATATTGATTGACCCAGCACGGCCTGGAGATTTTAATCAGGCTTTGATGGATCTGGGTTCAGATATCGAAGCACCTGTCAATCCTCGTCCAGAGGACAGTCCAGTTAAAGAATTCAGCGCAGCTTATTTGCACGGAACCATGGACAAATATCCCATTAAGGCACCTAAAAAGAAGCCGATTCCGGTTTATCTGCAGGGGTTGATTATCGAAAACGAGCAGGGACAGTTCTTACTGGAAAAGAATGAGGCAACTGGGTTGTTATCTGGTTTTTGGCATTTTCCCTTGATTGAAGTCGAGGAATTTCAAACGGAAGATCAGCTGTCACTTTTTGAGGTTGCTGAAAATCAGCCTAGTCTGGGTTTATCGCCCCAGGAAAGTTTTGAGCAAGATTATGATTTGACTGTCGATTGGCAGCAGCAGCCGTTTCCAAAAGTGCAACATGTGTTTAGCCATCGCAAGTGGCACATCCAGTTGGCTTATGGTCAGGTTAAAGATAGTCAACATACAGCGGCTGGAGAGGTCTTATGGCTTCATCCAGAAGAATTTGACAATTACCCCTTTGCCAAACCTCAGCAGAAGATGTGGGAGGTTTTTCAGGAAGTTAGAAATAAGTAAAAAAATCTGAGACTTTTTTTGTCTCAGATTTTTGAATTGAACCAATTTTACAAGTTTGCAAAAGCTTTAATCTCATCTGCAGTCATAGAAGAATCACAACGAATAGATACTTGGCCGTCTTGAACATGAACAAAACCAGGAACCGTCGGAATGCTATATTCAGAGCGGAAGGCTTGCAATTTATCCAACTCACCGCTTTCTTCACTGTTGATGAAGAAAATATGCGCCTTAGTATCAGCGACAACGCTAGCAAGAGTAGCAGCGAATTTACGGCAGTAAGGGCAAGTTTTACGACCGACGAAGAAGGTGGCTGTTTCTTTGTCAACAATCGCCTGACGAGCTCGGTCTACAGTTGTAAGTTCTAAATCTTTAATGTTTTGAGCAAATTGTTGCATAAAAATCCTCATTTCTTTTGATAGAATTAGTATGCCATAAAATACAAAAAAATGCTTGATTTGGAAATGAAAAACTAGAGAAAGGAAAATCCGGTCTCTGGTTAATTTAGTTATCGCATAGTCTTATTTGATAAACTCATTGATTTCTGCTTCGATAGCCGCAATTTTGGCATGAGCATCTTCATTTGAATCACCGACAACAGCGATGTAGAACTTGATTTTTGGTTCTGTTCCAGATGGACGGACAGCAATCCATGAGCCATCAGCCAAGGTGTATTTAAGCACATCACTTGGTGGAGTTGTCAAAGCTGTAACGCTACCATCTGCGGCGGTAGAAGTCTGAGCCTTGAAGTCTTCTGTGACAGAAATGGCAGTAGCATTGAAGTCTTTTGGACCATTGTCACGGAATTTGCCCATGATAGCTTTGATTTGCTCAGCACCGTCAACACCAGACAGGGTCACAGAGATAGTCTTTTCAGCAAAGTAACCATACTCTTTGTAAATTTCTTCGATACCGTCAGCCAGAGTCAAGCCGCGAGAACGATAATAGGCAGCCAATTCTGCAACAACTAATACCGCTTGGATCGCATCTTTGTCACGTACAAATGGTTTAATCAAGTAGCCAAAGCTTTCTTCAAAGCCCATCATGTAAGTGTGATTGTGTTTTTCTTCAAATTCTTGAATCTTTTCGGCGATAAATTTGAAACCAGTTAAGACATTGAACATGGTTGCGCCGTAGCTTTCAGCAATCTTGGTTACAAGATCGGTAGAGACAATGGATTTGCAAAGTGCTGCATTTGCAGGAAGTGTTCCAGCTGTCTTGTGAGCTTCCAAGATGTACTTAGCCATAATTGCACCAATTTGATTTCCTGAAAGATTGCGATAGCTACCATCTTTTTGGAGAACTTCAACACCAACACGGTCAGCATCTGGGTCTGTTGCGACAAGGACGTCCGCACCAACTTTGTGTCCCAATTCTTCAGCGAGAGAGAAAGCCGCCTGGTTTTCTGGGTTTGGTGATTTGACAGTAGAAAAGTCTGGATCTGGCACACATTGAGCTTCAACAACCTGAACAGAATCAAAACCAGCTTGGGCAAACGCTCGACGTGCTAACATTTCACCTGTACCGTGAAGCGGAGTGTAGACGATTTTCATGTCTTTTCCATATTCATCAATCAATTGTTGATTGATATTCACGTCTTTTACTTCTTTAAGGTATTCAGTATCAACGTTTTCACCGATGATTTCAATCAATCCAGATGCTTTTTCGGCTTCAACATCAGCTACTTCAATAGTAAATGGATTTTCAATGGCACGAATATAAGTTGTTAGAGCATCAGCATCATGAGGCGGCATTTGACCACCATCTTCGCCATAAACTTTATAGCCATTAAACGGAGCAGGGTTATGGCTGGCTGTAATCATAATACCAGCAAAGGTCCCCAAATGGCGCACTGCAAATGAAAGCTCTGGTGTTGGGCGTAGGCTTTCAAAGACATAGGACTTGATGCCGTGTTTGGCCAAAACAGCAGCGGATTCAAAAGCGAACTCTGGTGAGAAATGACGGGAATCGTAGGCGATGGCTACACCGCGTTTCTTAAACTCTTCACCTTTTTCTTCAATCAAGCGAGCCAATCCTTCAGTTGCTTGACGAACAACATAAATATTAATCCGATTTGTACCAGCTCCAATCAGGCCACGCATCCCAGCAGTACCAAACTCAAGGTTTGTATAAAATGCATCTTCCTTGGTTTTTTCGTCCATGCCTTCTAAATCTTCCCGAAGATAGTCAGGAAGTTCAGCGAAATCAAGCCATTTTTGGAAGTTATCTTGATAAGTCATAGGTGGAGTCTCCTTTATATTTAAGATAGAAAATCAACTTGCGACTTTTCTCAGATTTGAGATAGAGCACAGGGATTTTCTGATTAATTTAATCGCTTTCATTATAACATATTTTCATAGTTTTTGAAAGTGTCGACCTAAAAAATCCTGAAATACTTTTGAAAAATGAATAGTAGCGCAAAAGAAAAATAACCACACTGGGTGATTATTTTTTGAACTTTTCAAGTGCGGGCACAATAGCGACGGTAAGAATGGCAGAAATGACCATTTCAGAAATAGAATTGGCTGATAGAACAAGTGCGAGCATCGCTTGAATATCTCCATTGTAAACAGCTGAAAATAGGATGAAAATTCCACCAAGAACAAAGACGGTGTTGGTCATAGAGCCTACTGCACCAGCAAGCACTAACCCCGGCTTGTTTTTCATCCATTTATAGACGAAGTAGGGGGTAATCCCAATCAGAATTCGTGGCACCATAGCAATCATTAAGGAATTAAGATTCCCATTTGGTACAAAAGGGCTGAAAAGATAACTAGTCGGCAGAAGAACCAGAGTATTAGTCACGACACTGATCAATCCCATCAAGGTTCCTAGTATAGCTCCGATGCGCGGTCCGTAGATGATGCTGGCGATAATGACCGGAATGTGGATAATGGTCGGCTTAATCGGAACTGGCAGCAGATTGAAAATGACGGAGCTCAGCAAATGGAGTACCAGCATAATGGCAAAAAAGATGGCAATTTGGGCAACACTAGATTGTTTTCTCATTTATAATTTCCTTTACTTTTTCTATAATCGTATTTATATCGGCCAGAGCACCTGTCCCGTGGTCCCCACAAGCTAGAACAGCTTCACGTGGTTCAATTATTTCCCAGCCAAATTGTTTCAATCTTTCCAGATTGTGTTGGGTCAAGGGATTTTCGTACATTTTGGTATTCATAGCCGGGGCGATGACTTTTTTGACATGAGAGGGTAGAGCAAGAGCAGTAGCGGTTACCATGTTGTCCGCTAGGCCATTGGCCAGTTTGGCGATGGTATTGGCTGTAGCAGGAGCGACTAAGAAGAGATTCGTCTTCTTGGCAATTTCAATATGGTTCACCTTGTCTGGCCAAGGTTCTTCCATAATGTCAAGGGTGACAGGATTTTTTGATAGTACCTGCAGGGTCAGTGGGGTGATGAAGTGACTGGCAGCTTCCGTCATGAGAATAGACACGGTATAGCCCAACTTCCCAAGCTGACTAGTAATATCCGCAGCTTTATAGGCAGAAATGCTACCTGTGACTGCGAGGGTGATCTGAATCATAGTCTGCCTCCTTTCTGGATATGGTCTAGCAGCTTTTCAGCAATATCTTCCTTGGAAAAAGCTTCTGTGACAGTGTTTTGCCCTACGAGATAGGCATGGTGAAGACCGCTTGAAATTTCAGCCAAATCATTGGCGACAATCAGTTCAGCCTGATTTTTTATTAGGCTGGATCTAGCAGTAGTAAGCAGTTCTTCTTGCGAAACATCTACCAATAGTTTAAATCCAATTAGTCGAATATTTGGATTCCATTCTTTGACCTTGCTAATGATTTTGGGATTTTTCTTGAGGAAAAGCACTTGGTAGTCATCAGCAGAAGAAATCTTGCTCTGGGAGTTGCTTTTATCCAGAAATTCTGTCATATCTGAACTAGCAAGAACCTCTTCGAATCCTGCCATATAAATCGGCTTGTAGTCTGAAACAGCCATGGAGTGAATGAGTACATCATGGGCTGGCACCAGCTCCCTCATAGCCAATAGCAACTGGTTGGTATTTTCGATCATTCTAATCGTTAATTGTTCGTGCGGGGCAGGCTTGACAGCTTTTTCAGTCGTTAGCAAAGTCACTGTGGCACCGTTGGCTAAACAATGCTCAGCAATAATTTTTCCAAGCTGGCCTGTCGAATGATTGGTAATAGAGCGGACTTGGTCGATTTTTTCGCTAGTTCCGCCAGAAGTAATCAATATGTTCATAGCCTTATTTTACAAGAAAAAAAGAATTAAGTAAAATAAAATTCATTCAAAATAGTCTCGTATGAACAAAATTTTTTCTTTGAAAGAATATGGACGATGATAAATCAATAGAACTCAAAAGAAGTAATTACCGAACATTATACTTAATATGGTGTTTGTTTGTGCAGATTTAAGTATTTTTTGTTATAATCTTTATATTAATTGATAGAGGAGTTCCTGATGAAAACAGATATTGAAATTGCTCAAAGTGTTGAATTACAGCCTATTGTTGATGTGGTAAAAAAAGTTGGCATCGACTATGACGACTTGGAACTATATGGTAAGTACAAAGCCAAGCTTAGCTTTGATAAGATTCGTGAGGTTGAAAAAAATCCTGTTGGCAAACTGATTTTGGTAACAGCAATCAATCCGACACCTGCTGGAGAAGGTAAATCTACCATTACCATTGGACTAGCTGATGCGCTCAATAAAATTGGCAAGAAAACTATGATTGCCATTCGCGAACCGTCTTTGGGGCCTGTTATGGGAATCAAAGGAGGCGCAGCTGGCGGCGGTCACGCGCAGGTTCTACCGATGGAAGATATTAACTTGCATTTTACTGGTGATATGCACGCCATTACGACTGCTAACAACGCCCTGTCAGCTCTCATTGATAATCATTTGCATCAAGGAAATGCCCTGGGAATCGATCAACGCCGCATTATCTGGAAGCGGGTGGTTGACCTAAATGACCGGGCTCTTCGCCATGTGACCGTTGGCTTAGGAAGTCCTGTCAATGGTATTCCGCGCGAAGATGGTTTTGACATTACGGTTGCATCTGAAATCATGGCGATTCTTTGCTTAGCCACGGATATTGAAGATTTGAAAAAGCGCTTGGCTAACATTGTCATCGGTTATCGCTATGACCGCTCACCAGTCTATGTTCGTGACCTTGAGGTAGAAGGGGCTCTGGCTTTGGTCTTAAAAGATGCGATTAAGCCGAATCTGGTACAGACGATTTATGGGACACCGGCCTTTGTTCATGGCGGACCATTTGCCAATATCGCCCATGGCTGTAACTCTGTTTTGGCGACTGGCACAGCGCTGCGCTTGGCTGAGTATACTGTGACGGAAGCAGGGTTTGGTGCGGACCTTGGTGCTGAAAAATTCTTAGATATTAAAACTCCAAACTTACCGACTTCTCCAGATGCAGTCGTAATCGTTGCAACCTTGCGCGCCCTCAAGATGAATGGTGGAGTAGCTAAGGATGCACTTACAGAAGAGAATATTGAGGCGATCCGAGCTGGTTTTGCTAATCTCAAGCGGCACGTTGAAAATATCCGTAAGTTCGGTATTCCAGTGGTCGTCGCTATCAATGAATTTGTCTCTGACACGGCTGCTGAAATTACAGCGCTTAAGGAACTTTGTGCAGAAATTAAGGTTCCAGTTGAGTTAGCTAGCGTTTGGGCTGATGGTGCTGAAGGTGGTGTATCTCTAGCTGAGACTGTAGTCCAAACCATTGATGAAGAACCAGCTCATTACACTCGCCTTTATGACAATGATTTATCTATTGAAGAAAAAATCGAGAAGATTGTCAGAGAAATCTATCGTGGTTCAAAAGTGAACTTTGAGAAAAAAGCGCAGACTCAAATTCGAGAAATTGTCAAAAACGGCTGGGATAAGCTGCCAATCTGCATGGCTAAAACACAGTATAGCTTCTCAGACAATCCTTCTGCTCTGGGCGCGCCAGAAAATTTTGAAATCACCATTCGTGAATTGGTACCAAAACTTGGGGCAGGCTTTATCGTGGCTTTGACAGGAGATGTCATGACCATGCCAGGATTGCCAAAACGACCTGCAGCACTCAATATGGATGTAGCGGCAGACGGCACAGCGATTGGCTTGTTTTAAAAAATATTTTTAATATTTAAAGGGGAATGAAATGTTTGAAAAAAATACTAGACAAATCCTGTCAGAATTTGATGACGCTAAAGAGAGTTACGAAAGACTTCTGGAATATGTCAAAGCAACAATTAAAAGTTTATTGAATGATAAAAAAATTCAGTTTCACGAAATAGAAGGCAGAATAAAAGATAGGGAGAGTTTAAAGGAAAAAATTGTGATTAAAGATAAATACAAAACACTATCAGAGATTACTGATATTTGTGGAATTCGAATTATTACTTTCTTTTCAGATGATGTAGATAAAATTGCTAATTTACTTGAACAGGAATTTAATTTAGACAAAGAGAATTCTATTGATAAAAGGAAAAGTCAAGATCCAACAAAATTTGGTTACGTATCTTTACATTATATCCTTCAATTAGATGGTAGTAGAGCTGAATTATCTGAAAATAGTGTTTTCAAAGAATTGAAGTTTGAAGTACAAATTAGGACGATTTTACAGCATGCATGGGCCGAGATAGAACATGATTTTGGTTATAAAACCGAAAGTGAAGTCCCTGAAAAAATTAGAAGAAGATTTTCAAGATTAGCTGGGCTAATTGAACTTGCTGACAATGAATTTATGGAAATAAAAAGAACTGAAAAAGATTATTTTAACGAAGTTGAAGCAGAAATAGGTAATCAGTCTCAAAGCACCCAAATTGATTCAGTCAGTATCTCGGCTTTATTAGATAGTGACTCTTTTATGAAATTTTTGCGGAACTATTATAAAAAATATAATATTGAAGTTAGGAAACCGGGCGGTAAATTTAAGGATGAAAGAATTTCTAAAATTGTAAGTTATTGTGAACGGTCAGATATTAAGACTATAGATGAATTGGTGAATAAGTTTAAAGATAAGTTTCCAGATTACTTTAATGAATGGATAAAGGATAAGAATAACTATTTTTATGTGTGGAATATTACTCCGCTACTTGATATTGTGCCAATGTTAAAGTCTGATAGATAAACCTATCACCATTCGTGAACTGGTATCAAAATTTGGGGCAGGCTTTATCGTGGCCTTGACAGGAGATGTCATGACCATGCCAGGATTGCCAAAACGTCCTGCGGCACTCAATATGGATGTGGCAACAGACGGCACAGCGATTGGTCTATTTTGATTTTGGTTTAAAGAGTCTGGGACAAAAGTCCGACCTCAAGTATAAAAAGCGAACAAAACTAGTTTTCTGGTAATCAGAATTCTGCTTTGTTCGCTTTTCGCATTTAATTATATATTTGAAGGGCTTAATAATTAAGATTTTTAAAAATTGAAATCTTTTTGTCCCAGACTCTTTTTTTGGTATAATAGTGAAAATAAGGAGAATGGAATACGGAGTCAACATGAACATTAGATTAGCAAACCCATCAGACGCTGCTACCTTGCTTGATATTTATGCGCCTTATGTAGAAAATACTGCCATCACTTTTGAATATGAGGTATCCACCATTGAGGATTTTGGAAATAGGATTGCCAAAACGTTGGAAAAATATCCTTATCTGGTAGCGGAAGAAGACGGTTTGATTTTAGGTTATGCCTATGCTTCAACTTATTATGCGCGTGCAGCTTATGATTGGGCGGTAGAATTATCCGTCTATGTCAGCCAAGATGCTAGAGGAAAAGGAGTTGGCAGCAAGCTTTATGATAAACTTGAAGACATGTTAGATCAGATGGGTTATATCCATTTTCTAGCCTGTATTTCTTTGCCTAACCAAGATAGCCTAGCTTTTCATGCCAAGCGAGGTTATCAGCAAGTTGCGCATTTCCCTAAAATCGGCTATAAATTCGAACGTTGGTATGACATTGTTTGGCTGCAAAAGTCCTTGGACAAGGTAACTGAACCTATTAAACTTTTAAAAAAAATGGAGTGGAAATGATGAAAAAGAAACATTTATTAATAACTCTTCTAAGCATTACCCTTTTGACTTTGAGCGGCTGTCAGGCCGTTGAAAATTGGTTTAAAAATGCCAAGGAGGAATGGCTGGGGTTAGAGATGACGGTACGCACCTACGATGAAAATTCTCAGCTCATTGACCAGATGTCGGGCAAGTCCCTGTCCATCTCGCGTAACGAGGAGTTTGACTCGGTTGATGCGGAAGGAAATTCAAAGAAAGATTCATCTGTGCTCAAAATTACCTTAGGTAAGTATGAGATTGACCATGTGGGCTCTTCTTTGATTGCAGAAGAAAAAGGCTTGAAAGATGTGTTTGCCGAGTATCAAAAGACTGTAGATGTTGAGGAGAATAGTCATTCTGTCCCTGTTTTAAATCGCATGATTTCAGCCTTTAAAAACGACTTTACCGGAAAGAAAAAGGTTATTCTGATTCGCTCTCAAAACGGTACTCCGCTGGCCGCCTATGCCGGTGACCGCGTCTCTCTTGATAAATCCGATGCCCCTAAAACTTCTGAATTACTGATTGACGGTAAGCGTCTCGTGATTTATCGCTGTGACTACACTATTTATGACCGTAAATTATTGGAGTAAGCTATGAATGTAGTAGAATTGGTAAAAGAACTAAAAGCAGTAGCTAAACCTGATGATGCGGTAGCTATGAAAGCCTATATAAAAAATAAATTTGAGTTTCTAGGAGTCAAGACTCCAGCCAGGCGGAAACTCGCAAAAGTTTTTTTCAAACATCAGATGGACTCAGTCATTGACTGGAATTTTATAAATGAAGCTTGGAATAATCCCTATCGAGAATTACAGTATGCTGCGTTGGATTATCTGGAGATTCGCAAGAAACTCTTGACTCCATCTGACTTGCCACGTTTGAAAAAGCTGGCTCAAACAAAATCTTGGTGGGATACTATTGACTTTTTTGATCGCTTGGTCGGATCAATCATTGCCCGATTTCCAGAAACCAAAGAGATTATTTTATCCTGGAGTTGCGATGAGGATATCTGGCTGCGGCGCTTGGCTATTGATCATCAGCTGCTTCGAAAAGAGGAAACAGACATAGAACTCTTGGAGAAAATTTTAGTGAATAATCTTGGTCAAACAGAATTCTTTATTAACAAGGCCATCGGTTGGGCGCTGAGAGATTATTCCAAAACCAATCCAGACTGGGTCAGAGATTTTATCGAACGGCATCAGACAGAAATGGCTGCGCTTAGTATTCGAGAGGGAAGTAAGTATTTATAAAAATTCTAATAATCTGTCTGTCTTGACATTTTCTATGTGATAGCTTATGATAGATAAGTGCGATGAGTCGATATGCAGTTTGTCTGCAAATTGAAGCATGGGAGGTCATAACGCAGGAGCGGACCTTGATCGGTTGTGTGAACCTGCTGATCACACGAAAGTGCCCTTATCCCCAGTCTACGGATTGGGGATTTTCTATTGCTCTTGATGAAACAACTTCGCAGAAGGCAGTTGAGTCGTAGAGCAATGGATGCAGTTTTGTCCGCAAGGACAAAAACTGTAAACTTTGAAAGTTCTCTTAGAGAGACGACCCCATTGGTCGAAGCCGAACTTAGAGACATTGATACTGATAAGCGCAGCGTCGTGAGCGCTATAGGTCAAAGTTGAGCTTAGAACAGCAGAAACATTTTGCCTAAAAATGCACATCATATTCTTCAGAAATATTTGCATTTTTCCTTTAAAATGGTATAATACCAACAATACACAAATTTTTTGAAAATTCAGAGAGGTTATCGCATGGGATATACAGTTGCTGTTGTTGGTGCCACTGGTGCCGTTGGCGCTCAAATGATTAAAATGCTGGAAGAATCTAGCCTTCCGATTGATAAAATACGCTATTTGGCTTCTGCTCGTTCAGCTGGTAAAGTTCTCCAGTTCAAGGGACAGGATATTACCATCGAAGAGACAACTGAGACAGCCTTTGAAGGTGTAGATATTGCTCTCTTCTCAGCTGGTGGCTCTACCTCAGCAAAATACGCTCCATACGCTGTTAAGGCTGGCGCAGTGGTGGTAGACAACACCTCATATTTCCGTCAAAATCCTGATGTGCCGCTGGTCGTTCCTGAGGTCAATGCCCACGCGCTGGATCAACACAAGGGAATTATTGCCTGCCCTAACTGTTCGACTATTCAGATGATGGTGGCTTTGGAGCCTGTCCGTCAGCAATGGGGACTGGAGCGTATCATCGTGTCCACCTATCAAGCTGTTTCTGGTGCTGGTATGGGTGCAATTCTTGAAACTCAGGGGCAGTTACGCTCTATCCTCAATGATGGTGTTAATCCTAAAGATGTAGAGGCTAATATCCTGCCTTCTGGTGGCGATAAGAAGCATTATCCGATTGCCTTTAATGCTCTTCCGCAAATCGACCTCTTCACTGACAACGACTACACTTACGAAGAGATGAAGATGACCAAGGAAACTAAGAAAATCATGGAAGATGATTCCATTGCTGTTTCTGCGACCTGCGTCCGGATTCCTGTTCTCTCTGCACACTCTGAGTCTGTTTACATCGAGACCAAAGAAGTAGCACCAATTGAAGAAGTCAAGGCGGCTATCGCAGCCTTCCCAGGAGCTGTTCTGGAGGATGATGTGACTCATCAAATCTATCCGCAAGCAGTTAATGCAGTTGGTAAGAAAGAAACCTTTGTTGGCCGGATTCGCAAGGATCTAGATGCAGAAAAAGGGATCCACATGTGGGTAGTTTCAGATAATCTCCTTAAAGGAGCAGCTTGGAATTCTGTCCAAATCGCAGAAACTCTGCATGAGCGCGGCTTGGTTCGTCCTACGGCAGAAGTTGTTTTTGAACTAAAATAAAACTTATCTACTAAAAATATAGGAAAGGGGTACGAGCAGTCTATAGCTGATTACTGCTCTTCCTATATTTTCTTATAGCTTCGCAACTAAAGGAGGAGAGACATGTCCATTACAGATTTAAAAGACGCAAGAATCATTACTGCCCTAGTCACGCCCTTCAAAGAAGATGGAAGTATCAACTTTGAAGCTCTTCCAAAGCTGATTGAGCATCTATTAGCGCATCATACAGAAGGAATTCTTCTAGCTGGAACGACAGGGGAAAGCCCAACCTTGACTCACGAGGAAGAACTTGAGCTCTTTTCAGAAGTCCAGCGTATTGTAGCAGGACGTGTGCCTTTGATTGCCGGAATTGGGACCAATGACACGCGAGATTCAGTTCAATTTGCTCGAGAAGTAGATGAATTTGGTGGCTTTGCTGCTGGTTTAGCCGTCACGCCTTATTATAACAAACCTACTCAAGAGGGACTTTATCAGCATTATAAGGCGATTGCCGAAGCATCAAATCTGCCCATTATTGTCTATAATATCCCCGGTCGGACCGTTGCTGGACTAACTGTAGAAACTTCCTTGCGTCTGGCTAAGTTACCCAATATCATTGCTATTAAAGACTGCACGGGAGTAGATACAATTGCTAGATTAGTCGAAAATGCACCAAAAGATTTCTTGGTCTATACAGGTGAAGATGGCCAAGCCTTTCATGCTAAAGCACTCGGTGCGCAAGGCGTTATTTCAGTAGCGGCTCATACTAATGGAGATGATTTTTATAATATGTTTACTGCTTTGGATCAAGGGGATATCCAAGAAGCAGCACGGATCCATCGTCAGCTCTTACCTAAAGTTGATGCCCTCTTCTCCGTCAGCAGCCCAGCTCCATTGAAAGCAGTTCTTAATCATCAAGGCTTTCACGTTGGTCCGTTGCGTTTGCCTTTGGTAGCATGTACTGAAGCAGAAGCACAGGAAATCATTAAAATTATTGAATCGTAAAGAAAGCAGGATAAAAGGCTTAAAACCAAGGTTTTAAGCCTTTTTCTTATCACAGATTGGGAAGTAATCTGTGTAATAGAATCCTATGTGTAGATTGTATTCTTACGCACTGGCACCTGAGGTCGCGTCAGCGTCTCCGCCTCCATGACCGCCAGCATCTGAAGCACCAGAAGTAGCATCTGCATCTCCATGGCCTCCAGCAGCAGGAGCGAATGGTCCGCTGCCTCCAACCAAACGTTGGCCAGTTGCTTGCAAATACCAGTCAAGCCACGGTTGGAAGTTAAAGACGATTTCATTGATACCAGCGTATGATCCATCAGGATAGTACATCGCTTGGTAGTTGTGCGTGTTGATAACACCTGCAGGTGAGCCTGGAACGATTGTACGAACGTACTCTTGGTCACCATTACGAAGGACTCCAACTACCCATTCAACATTCTTCATACGTGCAGCAGGAAGAGAGTTGTGTAGCGTTGAGAGACGACCACCTGATTGAGATGGGACACGTTTCGCAAACATTGTATCTGGATCTTGGTGAGCATTGTTGTAGTAAAGAAATTGATTGTTGTCATCTGCATAGGTCAATTCAAATGGCATAGCCTTCAAGAACATGTCAATTTGGTTAACAGTCAAGATACCATGGTCAAGTTTGACATAAGTATCACCAGACACAGCACCAACGATTTCTGCAGCTTTTTCAACCCACTCTGGATCATCAGGGTCAACACCTTGAATGGTTGTGGCGATTGGGTTTGTCACATCTAAGTCTTCAGGTTCAATTGGTTTTGGTTTTTTCAATTTTGAAACGACCTCTACATATTTGACAAAGTTATCTAAGCAAGATTCAAGGAATTTAACAGTACCTTCATTGACAATATTGCCATCATTGTCAAAAGCTTCCTTGGCTTTGCCCAGCAGGAATTCATTTCCTGGAAGGGTGTAAGCATTGACACCCGGAGCATCTAAGATTTTACGCAAATGTACTTGAGCACGAGAAGTTCCTTGATCGTAGTAAGAAGCACCAACAATCATAACTGGTTTGTTTTCAAAGGGATGAACTTCGTAAGAAAGCCATTCTAAGACACTTTTCAAAGGGGCGCTGATAGTATGGTTGTGCTCAGGAGTAGCGATGATAACACCATCTGCCCGTGTAATTTTGTTATACAAAAGGCGCAATTGGAAACTTTCATCCCATTTTTCATCTTGGTTAAACATTGGGACTTCATCGATTTCTAGTACTTCCAATTCAAATTTGAGTTTGAATTGGCGACGGATAAATTCCAATAATTTTCGGTTATATGATTGTTCGTAGTTTGATCCTACAAGTCCAATAAATTTCATTCTGTTACTCTCCTATCTTACAAATTTTCCCAGTCAAATTCTTCAGCATCTTTGCGAAGCAACTCTTGTGCGTTACGCAATTTATCTGTAATTTTGACAAAGATACGGAAGTCATCGAAAATTGCATCCAATTTTTTAATGACATCAAGATCTACTAAATCTCCATTTTGGTCAAAGGCTTGGAGAGAATGTGAAAGTAGGAACTCGTCTGGAAGAACGTTTGCTTTGAGTTCTGGAGCATTCAAAATTTGACGGAGCTGCAGTTGAGCACGAGAGGAACCAAGCGTACCGAAAGAAGCACCGGTAATCATAACGGGCTTGTTCAGCATCGGATAGATACCATAAGAAAGCCAAGCCAGAGCGTTCATAAGCACAGCTGGGATAGAGTGGTCATACTCAGGCGTACCAATGAGTACACCATCAGCAGCATCGATTTTCTCCGCAATCTCTGATACCAACTCAGGGATGTTCCTGTCAGCAGGTTTATTAAACATAGGGATATCTTTAATCTCTACCAGCTCGATTTCGGCCTTGTCGGCAAAATGCTTCTGCATATATTGAAGAAGCTGACGGTTTGTAGAACGTTTGGAATTTGTTCCCACAATCGCAATAAGTTTTAACATAGAATTTCCTTTCCTAAATTAAAATATTTTTTTATTTTTAATTACTGCAATAGATTCTTTACAAGTCCTGAACTGTAAAAAATATGATCATCTCGAGTAGCAATTAGGCACTCGATTCCTCTTTGTTTTTCAACTTGCGCTAAGATAGAAGCAGGAGTTTCTCCAAAGAGTCTTGTTGTCCAGATTTCACCGTCTACCGACTTATCAGATACGATCGTGAGACTGACCAGCTGATTCTCAATCGGATAACCTGTTTTTCTATCTAAAATGTGATGATAGGTCTTGCCTTTAACCTTTAGCGTCCGCTCATAAGTCCCAGAAGTAACGACCGATTGATTAGTAATCGACAAGACAGCCAAGTGTTTTCCTCTAGAAAGTTTTGGATTCTGAATCCCAATTCTCCAAGCACGATGGGTAGCTTTGTTTTCTCCGATAGTGAGGACATTCCCTCCCAGATTTATCAAAGCCGAGGTGACTCCTTCACCTTGAAGATAGAGTTTAATCTTGTCAGCTATGTAGCCCTTAGCCAAAGCACCAAGATCAAGCTTCATGCCTTTCTTCTCCAGAAATACTCTGGAATGTGTTTTATCCAGTTGAATGAAATGTGGATCTGTCAGGCTGAGTGCTTGTTTGATCTGCTCTGGGCTTGGAAGGTGGGCATCGGAAAATCCAATTCGCCAAGTCTGAACAAGCGGACCAATAGTAATATTTAAATGACTGGCCTCACTCAAACTATGAAATTTTCCTAATTCAATTAATTCAAATAAATCAGGATGAACCTGAACCCAGCCAATTCCAGCCATTTGATTGATCTTCATCAATTCTGAATCATCATCGTTTGCACTAAAACGATTTTTGTAAAGATGAAGCAGACTAATCACCTCGTCCAGTATTGTTTCAGCTCTTTCATGAAGAAGTGAGATACAGATTGTGCTTCCCATCAGTTGGAGCGACCGAGAAGTAAAATCCATACAGTTGTAACCCTTCTTATTCTTTCTATGACTATCTTATTTTAACAAAAAGATAGCGTTTTTGCAATTCTATTTTATTAAATTTCAGAAAATAACTTCGGAAAATTTAAGGTAAAAGAAAGGTTGTTTCCTACCATGATTCCATAGATTTTCATTCTTCTTTCACGTTTTTTACTATCTATGAGCAAATAGATTGTAAACGCTCCCAGCTTCTGTTATAATAGTCGGGTAAAACTTTATTTAGAAAAAGGTAGGAAATATCTCTATGAGTAAAATCGTTGTAGTGGGTGCTAACCACGCTGGTACTGCGTGTATCAACACTATGTTGGACAACTTTGGTCATGAAAATGAAATCGTTGTATTTGACCAAAACTCAAACATTTCATTCCTAGGATGTGGAATGGCGCTTTGGATCGGTGAACAAATCGACGGACCTGAAGGCTTATTCTACTCTAACAAAGAAAAATTGGAAGAAAAAGGTGCTAGAATTTACATGAATTCACCTGTTCTTTCAATCGACTATGACAACAAGGTTGTTACAGCAGAAGTTGAAGGTCAAGAACACAAAGAATCTTACGACAAATTGATCTTTGCGACTGGATCTACTCCAATCTTGCCACCAATCGAAGGTGTTGAAATTGTCGAAGGCAACCGTGAATTCAAAACAACTCTTGACAACGTTCAATTTGTTAAGTTGTACCAAAATGCTGAAGAAGTGATCAACAAACTTGCTGACAAGAGCAATCACCTTGAGCGCATTGCCGTTGTTGGTGGTGGTTACATCGGTGTTGAGCTTGCTGAAGCTTTTGAACGTCTTGGAAAAGAAGTTGTGCTTGTTGACATCGTAGATACTGTTTTGAATGGCTACTATGACAAGGACTTCACTCAATTGATGGCTAAGAACTTGGAAGACCACAACATCCGCTTAGCTCTTGGTCAAACTGTAAAAGCTATCCAAGGTGATGGCAAAGTTGAACGCTTGGTAACAGACAAAGAAACATTTGATGTGGACATGGTTGTTCTTGCAGTTGGTTTCCGTCCTAACACAGCTCTTGCTGATGGTAAGATTGAACTCTTCCGCAACGGCGCTTTCCTTGTAGACAAGAAACAAGAAACATCTATCCCAGGAGTTTACGCAGTAGGTGACTGTGCGACAGTTTATGACAATGCTCGTAAAGACACAAGCTATATCGCTCTTGCGTCAAATGCTGTACGTACTGGTATCGTTGGTGCCTACAACGCTTGTGGTCATGAACTTGAAGGAATCGGTGTGCAAGGATCAAACGGTATCTCTATCTACGGACTTCACATGGTTTCAACTGGTTTGACTCTTGAAAAAGCTAAAGCAGCTGGTTACAATGCTACTGAAACAGGCTTCAACGACCTTCAAAAACCAGAATTTATGAAACATGACAACCACGAAGTAGCAATCAAGATTGTCTTTGATAAAGACAGCCGTGAAATCCTTGGTGCGCAAATGGTATCTCATGATCCTGCAATCGGTATGGGAATCCACATGTTCTCACTGGCAATTCAAGAACATGTAACCATTGATAAGTTGGCTTTGACAGATATCTTCTTCTTGCCACACTTCAACAAACCATACAACTACATCACAATGGCTGCACTGACAGCTGAAAAATAATTCTCGAAAAGTCCCAATGAGGGGGGTCAAAATCGAAGACAAAGTAGCCTTTTCGGTTGCTTTGTCTTTTCTTTTTCCGAAATCTCTGTGCCCCAGATGAAGTAACATGAATTATGCTTTTTGATAGAGAGCAATCAATCCAAATTTTATCATGATGCCATGATGCGACGAGAATATAGAATTAGTCCTTCTTTTTCTAGTGTCATCTTGATTTTTTGAACACCGGAAATTGACTTGCTTCATTTTCTCTTCCACTTCAACATAAGCGATAAACACTTTAAGTCTCCAGAACGAAGATAGATCAGCAGTAGTGTTCTAATTAGTATCTAAAATAGCTATCTTTTGTATTTTTCTGTTATACTAAGATGAAAATAAAATTTTAGAAAGTTGCTATATGAAGAAAAATATTGTTCTTTTCACTTTTCTCCTTCTGAGCGCGATCGGCTTGGAATACGAGACACAAGCTTATACCACTGGCAGTATGTCAGGTACTGCTTATGGAATTGTCGGACTGTCAGCCCTCTTGGCGCTGCTTTATATCATCCCAGCTCTGCTTTTGATTCGCAGTTTGGGTAAAAAATGGCAGACGCCTGCATTTAGCCTAGGTGTAGCTCTGCTGGGTGGTCTTTTCATTTCTGGCTGGACTTCTGGCTTGGCCAATACCTATATCCATGAGTGGGTCAGCACGAGCTTTCCAAATACTGTGATTAGTTATCTGGAGAATGCCCTCGCTGCTCCTCTGGTTGAAGAACCACTCAAGCTCTTAGCAGTTGCTTTCGCTGTCTATCTAGTGCCAGTCAAGAAACTGAGAGCCTTTTTACTGCTAGGAATTACAGCTGGTATGGGCTTCCAAATCAGTGAAGATTTCTCATATATCCTTTCTGATCTGCCTGAAGGTTTTTCCTTCACTATCTCTGGTATCTTAGGTCGTATCACTGGTGGGGTAGCTTCTCACTGGCTCTACACTGCTTTGACCACTATCGGCTTAGCCCTGATGTTCCGATTTGCCAAGACACAAAAGGCCTACTTTAAAGCTGGACTATTTTATTTCTTGTCAGCTTTTGTACTCCATTTCCTATGGAACTCTCCGTTGACTTCTATTGAAACGGATATCCCAGTCATCGTTCCTGCCATGACTGCTGTGGCTGTCTTTATCTTCTACCAAGCCTACCAAACAACTCAGAAAATCGATCAGGAAGACTTGTCAGTATAAACGCAACACGGCCTTGAAGGTCGTGTTTTTGATAGCTGGTCTGTAAAGTTTAAGAGATGAAAGAAAAACTATAATAGATATTACCTTGTTTCTGGGCTATATTTTATGCTAAAATGTTGCTATAACATCTTTTGGAGAGAGAGTATGATAAGACAAACAGAGCAGGTTTCTGATACAAGAAAAGAATTTAAATTTATGTCCAGCTCCATTATTTCTCAAGTTTTTAGAGGGATTCTGGTAGGTATTTTTGCTGGAGTAGTAGTGGGAGCATTTCGTTTTTTGATTGAAAAAAGTTTTCACTTGGTTCAAGCAGCTTATGTGAGGGGCAGAAGCGAGTGGCTTTGGCTGGTGGCACTGCTTTTCTTGTATGCTTTCATTGTCTTCATAAATGCTAGATTAGTACGTACGGAAAGGGATATAAAAGGTTCGGGGATTCCGCAAGTTGAGGCCGAGTTGAAAGGCTTGATGTCTCTCTCTTGGTGGAGCATTCTCTGGAAAAAATTCCTAGTGGGTACTTTGGCGATTTCTAGTGGTTTGATGCTGGGGCGTGAGGGACCAAGTATTCAACTGGGTGCTATGAGCGGAAAAGGTATTTCAAAGTGGCTGAAGCTGAGTCCATTGGAAGAACGTGCCTTGATTGCCAGCGGTGCAGCTGCGGGTTTGGCTGCGGCTTTTAATGCGCCAATTGCAGGTTTGCTCTTTGTCGTTGAGGAAGTTTACCATCATTTTTCTCGAGTTTTTTGGGTTTCAACCTTGGCTGCAAGTTTGGTGGCGAATTTCATTTCCCTGTCTATGTTTGGCCTGACTCCTGTTTTGGATATGCCAGATAATATTCCTTTCATGGGGCTGGAGCAGTACTGGATCTATATTTTAATGGGGCTGTTTTTGGGCTTGTCTGGCTTTCTCTATGAAAAAGCAGTTCTCAATATTCATCTGGTTTATGAAGCTCTGGGAAAATTTTTTAGGCTGCCGAAAAATTACTATCCGATTTTTGCCTTTGTTTTGATCATTCCGATTGGTTATTTTCTGCCTCATTTGCTAGGTGGCGGGAATCAGCTGATTCTGTCTCTGACGAGTGCTCATTACACAGTTGGAACCTTGATTCTATTTTTCCTACTCCGTTTTGTATGGAGCATGATCAGTTATGGTAGCGGCCTGCCTGGTGGTATTTTCCTGCCCATTCTGGCTTTGGGCTCTTTACTAGGCGCAGCAATTGGAGCACTTTGTGTCCAAGCTGGCTTTATTTCTCAGGAACAATTTCCAATCTTTATCATCTTGGGAATGAGTGGGTATTTTGGCGCTATTTCCAAAGCTCCGCTAACGGCTATGATTCTCGTGACGGAGATGGTGGGAGATATCCGTAACCTTATGCCACTGGGTTTGGTCACTCTGATGGCCTATATTGCCATGGATCTGCTAAAAGGAGCGCCTGTTTATGAGGCTATGTTAGAAAAAATGCTACCTCATCGGATTGAAGATGACGGAGAAACAACCCTGATTGAAATTCCTGTTTCAGAAAAAATCGCAGGGCGACAAGTGCATGAGTTGGAGCTGCCACACGGCGTTTTAATTACCATGAATATTCATAAGGGCAAGACACAGACGGTCAACGGAGCCAGTCGTCTCTACCTAGGAGATACGATTTATGTAGTCGTTAAGAAAACGGAAATTGGCCAAATTAAAGATATCTTGCTTTAAAATACTTGTTTCTTGACTCAGAAAGATGAGTTTTATTATAATTATCTGACAATTTGTTGAAATATGAGAAAAAAATTGTTATAATTTGTAAGAATTCGCCCCCTTGAGGGAAAATAAAGGAGTCAAGATGAAAAAACTTGGAATTGCCCTATTTTCAACAGCTATTTTACTGACTGGCTGTGCTGCCAATCAAAACTCAACTACAAGTGCCAGCAGTTCGGAAGCCAAAACGAGTCTTTCGGCTTCTGACCAGAAAGCTTTGGATAAGGTAACAACAGAGTATAAGGCTTTTGTACAGAAAGAAATCGATCAATTGCTGACAGATACGGAGAAGTTCAGAGATACGCTCAAAGAAGGCAAGCTTGACGAAGCCAAGAAAATGTATCCGCTGATTCGTATGAGCTACGAGCGTTCAGAGCCGATTGCCGAGAGCTTCGGAGAGTCTGATGTGAAAATCGATTTCCGCTTAGCTGACTATCTGGATGAAAACAAAACCGAAGAAGGCTGGTCGGGTTTCCACCGAATTGAAAAAATTCTATGGGAAAGTAACACAACGGCTGGGACAGAGAAATATGCAGACCAGCTGGTCAATGACATTAAAGAATTAAAGGCTAAAATTGCGACTGTTGAGGTTACGCCAGACATCATGCTGACTGGTGCAGTTGACCTGCTCAACGAAGTGGCGACCAGCAAGATTACTGGTGAAGAAGAAATCTTTTCCCATACGGATCTATATGATTTCCGTGCCAATATCCAAGGGGCAGAAAAGATTTTTGAACTCTTTAAACCTTTGATTGCGAAGAAAGATGAAAAACTGGTAAAAAGTATAGAAACTGAGTTTAAGAATGTCAATAGTCTACTAGACAAGCAGATGACGGACTCTGAAAATTATAAACTTTATACCGAATTGAGCAAGGAAGATACCAAAGAGCTAGGAGAAGCTGTCACAAAACTGGGCGAACCTCTCTCGCAAATGGGAATCATCCTAGATGGGAAGTAAGAAGATGACCAAGGACGAAAAATGGTTTAATAAAAAAATGGATCGTCGGGAATTTCTTAAAAAAGCAGGGATTGGAGGCGCAGGCTTAGCGCTGGGTGTCTCCAGTGCATCTGCTTTTTTCGCTAATCAAGCGAAGGAAGACAAGAAATTTGCTGATGGTGGGGAAGAAATCAGTTTTTACGGTGAACATCAAGCTGGCATTACGACAGCTATGCAAAAGAATATCTATTTTGTCATTCTGGATTTGCATACGATGGATAGGGAGACCATTATTCAGATGTTCAAGGACTGGACCGCTTACAGTGAAAAGTTGGTCAATGGAGAGCTGGTCAAAAAAGACGGCGCCAATGCTCTCTTGCCTCCTACGGATACTGGAGAAACGGTCGGCCTCAACCCTTATCGACTGACCTTGACCTTTGGCGTCTCCGCCTCTTTCCTGAAAAAAATGGGCTTGGAGGATAAAAAGCCCAAGGAATTTCGCGATATGCCTCCTTTCCCTAAGGAACAACTAAAAGAGAAATATACTGGCGGTGACATTGTTATTCAAGCTTGCGCGGATGATGAACAGGTGGCTTTTCATGCTGTTCGCAATCTGGTTCGTAAAGCGCGAAATGCTGTTACCATGAAATGGAGTCAGGCTGGCTTTGCTGCCATTGGCGATCGTATGTCCACTCCCCGCAATCTATTTGGTTTTAAAGACGGCACGGCCAATGTAACCAAGGAGAAAGATTTTGACAAGGTGGTTTGGTGTGACAGCAAGGACTGGATGAAGGGTGGCTCTTATATGGCTGTCCGCCGAATCCAGATGTTTCTTGAGACTTGGGATCGGACCAATTTGCAAGAGCAGGAAAACACCTTTGGTCGTTATAAGGAGAGCGGAGCGCCCTTTGGCAAGACGAATGAATTTGACGAGGTAGACTTGGACTTGCTTCCAGTTGATGCACATGTGCGACTGGCCAAAGAAGTCGACAAGCCTCTCTATCGCCGTTCCTATTCTTATTCAGATGGTATTGACGAAACAACCGGTCAATTTGATACAGGTTTGCTTTTTATCTCTTTCCAAAAGGATCCCGACAGTTTTATCAAAGTCCAGACCAATCTTGGAGCACAGGATAAGATGAATGAATATGTCACCCATGTAGGCAGTGGCTTGTTTGCTTGCTTCGGCGGTGTCAAAAAAGGAGAATATCTTGGTCAGAAATTATTTGAATAAACTCCTGTTTTTGCTCCTGACTCTCTTGCTACTAGTTCAGCCTGTATCAGCTGAGGATTCTTATAGCAATCTCTTTATCAAGATTACGGATGCTAGCACCGCTGTTCAAAAGGGTGACCAAGCCAGTGCCAAACAATTGCTGGAGGAAATCCAGACTGAATTTGCAGCTTTAAGCAACCATGACTCAGTTGCAGGGAAAGAAGTCAGCAAGGCATTGACTATCTCGGGAGATGTGACAGAGGACAAGCTGACCAAGGTTTCAGCTGCTCTTTTAGCTTTTGAAAAGGAGCAGAATCCCGTTGATCTAGAGGCGGAAAAAAGCAAGCTGGTCAATAAACTAGAATCAAAATTTCAAGCTCTTCAGGCAGCGATTGAGAGCAAGGATCTTGAAAAGATTCGTGAAGCCTATAAAAAAATGAATTCGACTTGGACCGCCAATGAAGGTGTGGTGCGGGATCATAGCACAGCTCACTATGGCAAGGTGGAAACGGCCATTTCCTTTTTACGGAGTGCTATCGAGACGGAGCCAACGGATTTTGAAGCCATTCAAACTTCCTATGATGACCTGAGGACGGCGATTGATAGCTTTGTCAAGGGAGAAGAAGCGACAGCTAGCAGTGAAAATCTTACGCTGGCAGATGGTATTGGCCTGCTAAAAAAGGCTCTGCTTGCTTTCCAAAAGGGGGACGAAAAGCAGGGCAAGGCTGCCATGAAGAAATTTATCACGATTTGGCCAAGCGTTGAAGGAGATGTCAGCACTAAAAATCCTTCCCTCTATACAAAAGTAGAAAGCCAGTCGCCTGTCATCATGGTGAAGGGCAAGGATAAGGACTATCAAGACCAGCTAGAATCCTTGATTAGTGAGCTAGAGCAGATTGATACTAGCGGAGCTTATACTTTCTTTGATGCCATGCTGATTTTGTTGCGTGAGGGCGTTGAGGCTCTGCTGATTGTGATGGCACTTGTCACGACGCTCAAGGCCTCCAAAATGAAAAAAGGCCTCAAATGGGTTTATACTGGTGCTGGCTTGGGCGTACTAGCCAGTGCGGCCATTGCCATTTTGCTGCAGACTCTTTTTCCAGCCGTTGCCTCTGGCTCTAATCGTGAAATCATTGAGGGCGCAGTGGGGATTTTTGCGGTTGTTATGATGATTTTGGTCGGTATTTGGCTCCACAGTAAGTCCTCTGTCAAGAAGTGGAATGACTTCATGGAAAGTCAGATGCAGGCAGTGACAGCCAGTGGTAGTTTTATTTCCATGTTTGCCCTGAGCTTTCTCGCTGTCTTCCGTGAAGGAGCAGAGACCATCTTGTTCTATGCAGGCATTTTACCACGAATTACTGCTCTAGACTTCTTTTTGGGACTGGGACTTGCTATTTTGGTTTTAGTCTTGCTCGCAATTCTAATGACCAAGGCCAGCAGTCTCATTCGGCCTCATCGGATTTTCTTTGGTCTGACCTGGCTGATTTATGCCTTGGCCTTTAAGATGTTGGGTGTCAGCATTCATGCCCTGCAATTAACAGCCATTTTACCTAGTCACTTGCTGTCTCATCTTCCAACCATTGATTGGCTGGGAATTTATCCGAGCCTAGAAGTGCTTCTAAGTCAAGCCATCTTTCTTGTCGTTGTCCTTTATGTGACCTTTAGAAATCGGCAAAAGGAGCGAGCAGATGTCTAGTAAGGAACAGACCGTTGTTGAGCACTTGACGGAATTTAGATGGCGTTTTATAGCTGTTTTAATCTGGTTCGGTTTGATTTTTCTGGTCAGTCTGCTTTTTGCAGCGAATATTTACAAATGGTTGACCGCTTCTTTTGAGCAGAAGCTGATTGTATTGGGACCAGACGACATTCTTTGGATTTATATTAGCCTGGCTAGTCTTGTGGCTTTCTCACTGACCCTGCCTTTTATGGTCTATCAGATTTGGGAATTTATCCGCCCTGCTCTTAGAAATAGTGAGGCCAAGGCGATTTTTGCTTATATACCAGCTACATTTTTCAGCTTTGTCTTGGGCTTAGCCTTTGGCTTTTACTTTGTCAGCCCCGCTATTTTGCAAGTTTTGCTCTCTTTAGGAGATGGTTTATTTGCCGTTCAGATGACAGCGCAGAACTACCTATCCTTTCTATTTCACACGACCATTCCGATTGCTTGCTTGTTTGAATTGCCTGTCATTGTGGCCTTTCTCACATCAATCGGTTTGCTCAAACCGCAATTTTTGATAAAATATAGACGCTATGCTTATTTCGTTTTATTGGTATTAGCAGTAATCTTGACGCCGGCTGATTTTATCAGTGACTTGTCAATGACAGTACCGCTGATTTTGCTGTATGAAGTCAGTATCCTACTGAGTAAAATGATTGAGAAAAGGAGAATATCGTAATGGGAATTTTAAAAGACATCGGACTACCGGGCCTTATCGTTATCGTTCTAGGAGCCTTGCTGATTTTTGGACCAAAACGTCTGCCAGAGCTAGGGCAGTCGATTGGAAAAATGTTTTCAGAGTTTAAAAAGGCAGTCGATGGAGGAGCAGAAGACTCCAACTCAGATACAGATAAGAAAGATTAAAACACGGGCACCCGTGTTTTTTCTTAATTTACGAACGTTACTCTATAATTCGACTAAAATGTTTTACAAAACCTGGACCTTGTGATATACTTTTTCTGGAAATGTCTGGATAGATATAGCGATGCTGAATAGCATAGGTAGGTCATTTTTAAGTATTGATAAGGAGTTTTCCATGCTCAATGATTTTCAGGTTTTTGACTATGAAGATATTCAACTAATCCCAGCGAAATGTATTGTGAAAAGCCGTTCGGAAGCTGACACCAGTGTGAAATTCGGTAAACATAGGTTTCGGATGCCGGTCGTACCGTCCAATATGCAGACGATTATTGACGAATCTGTCGCTGAAGAGCTTGCTCGAGGAGGCTATTTCTACATCATGCACCGTTTCGATGAGGAAGGTCGCAAACCATTCGTTAAGCAAATGCATGAGCAAGGCCTGATTGCTTCTATTTCAGTTGGTGTGAAAGACTATGAATATGACTTCGTTAGCAGCCTCAAAGATGACGCGCCAGAATATATTACGATTGATATTGCGCATGGGCACTCAGACAGTGTGATTCAAATGATTCAGCACATCAAAAAAGAATTACCAGAGACCTTTGTCATTGCTGGAAATGTCGGAACTCCAGAAGCCGTACGGGAGCTGGAAAATGCTGGCGCGGATGCAACTAAAGTCGGAATTGGCCCAGGCAAGGTTTGCATTACCAAGGTCAAGACAGGTTTTGGTACGGGTGGCTGGCAGTTGTCTGCGCTTCGTTGGTGTTCAAAGGTTGCCCGCAAGCCTATTATTGCGGACGGAGGAATTCGAACGCATGGAGATATTGCCAAATCGATCCGCTTTGGGGCCAGCATGGTCATGATTGGATCGCTCTTTGCTGGCCACATTGAAAGCCCAGGTGAAACCATCGAGGTAGATGGTGATAAGTTTAAAGAATACTATGGTTCTGCATCCGAGTATCAAAAAGGTGCTTATAAAAATGTCGAAGGCAAGAAAATTTTGCTGCCAGCCAAGGGACATTTGCAAGACACATTAACTGAAATGGAGCAGGATTTGCAGAGCTCGATTTCCTATGCGGGGGGTCGTGATTTGCATAGCCTAACTCGCGTGGACTATGTCATCGTCAAAAATTCCATCTGGAATGGCGATGCCCATTAATTGAATATATAAGAAACTTATTTATCTTGCTAATGATTGGGGCAAGGTCTCTACAAGATGCCAAACATCTAACAATAAGTGAGTCTAATGACTTTCTGGTACTTTCAGTGCCAGGCTGTTTGTCGTTGAAAAGAGGGACTTGCTTATATAGTAGGTCCTTTTTCGATTTATTGGGACTATTAAAAAGGAGAAAATATGAAAAAATTAGAAGAGAGAATTCTGCAAGACGGCAACGTTTTGGGAGAAAATATTCTCAAAGTTGACTCTTTCCTGACCCATCAGGTTGATTTTTCGCTCATGAAAGAAATTGGTCAGGTATTTGCTGAGCATTTCAGGGATACAGGCATTACAAAGGTTGTAACGATTGAGGCGTCTGGGATCGCACCAGCAGTCTACACAGCAGAAGCCTTGAATGTTCCAATGATTTTTGCTAAAAAATCTAAGAATATCACCATGACCGAAGGGATTTTAACAGCAGAAGTATATTCCTTTACCAAGCAGGTCACTTCGACCGTCTCCATCGCTGGCAAGTTTTTGGAGTCAAGTGACAAGGTTTTGGTCATTGATGATTTCTTGGCAAATGGCCAGGCAGCCAACGGCCTGATTAAAATCATTGAAGAGGCTGGCGCTGAGGTAGCAGCTGTTGGAATCGTAATTGAGAAATCTTTCCAAGATGGTCGAAGCTTGCTAGAAGCTCAAGGACAAACAGTTCTTTCTCTGGCTCGAATCGATCGATTTGAAAATGGGAAAGTTGTATTTAGAGAGGCAGACTTATAAGATGAACTACAACGAAGAAAAACATTCACAGGCAGCCGTTTTAGGTTTGCAGCATTTGTTGGCTATGTATTCGGGCTCCATCTTGGTGCCGATTATGATTGCTGGGGCTTTGGGCTATTCGGCTGAGCAATTGACCTATCTGATTTCAACAGACATTTTTATGTGTGGTATTGCAACTCTTTTGCAGCTACAGCTAAATAAGTATTTTGGTATCGGTTTGCCAGTCGTGTTGGGCGTGGCCTTCCAGTCCGTTGCTCCTTTGATTATCATTGGGCAGAGTCACGGTAGTGGTGCCATGTTTGGTGCCTTGATTGCATCAGGGATTTATGTTGTTCTGATTGCTGGGATTTTCTCAAAAATCGCCAATCTATTTCCTTCGGTTGTGACTGGTTCGGTCATTACGACCATTGGCTTGACCTTGATTCCAGTAGCCATTGGCAATATGGGAAATAACGTAGACAAGCCAACCGCTCAAAGTCTGATTCTAGCAGCTGTGACAGTACTGATCATTCTATTGATTAACATTTTTACCAAAGGTTTTATCAAATCCATCTCTATTTTGATTGGTTTGATTGTCGGAACGGGCATTGCCGGGGCCATGGGCTTGGTAGATCTGACGCCAGTCGCACAGGCTCCGCTGGTTCATGTGCCAACACCTTTCTATTTCGGAGCACCGAAGTTTGATTTTTCTTCTATCGTGATGATGTGTATCATCGCAACGGTTTCCTTAGTAGAGTCAACAGGGGTGTACTTAGCACTTTCTGACATTACCAAAGATGAGATTGACAGCACCCGCTTGCGAAATGGCTATCGAGCAGAAGGACTTGCGGTCTTGCTAGGCGGTATTTTCAACACCTTCCCTTACACAGGTTTTTCCCAGAATGTTGGCCTAGTCAAATTATCCGGTATCAAAACACGGCTACCGATTTACTATGCAGCCAGTTTCCTGATTCTCCTCGGCCTTTTGCCAAAATTCGGAGCCTTGGCGCAGATTATCCCAAGTCCAGTTCTTGGTGGTGCCATGCTGGTCATGTTTGGTTTTGTATCCGTTCAGGGGATGCAAATCTTAGCGCGTGTTGACTTTGAGCACAGCGAGCATAATTTCCTCATTGCAGCGATTTCTATCTCATCAGGTGTCGGACTCAATGGTAGCAGCCTTTTCAACAGCCTACCGACAAGTCTTCAGATGTTCTTCTCAAACGGAATTGTCATGGCCAGTCTGATTGCCATTGTCCTAAACGCTATCCTAAATCGAAAAAATAAATAAGAAAGAGAGTGGGACAGACAGCCATGACGACATAGCCGTCACCCACAGAAACA
>NZ_JPEN01000066.1 GCF_000767835.1 Streptococcus sinensis
TTCAGTACAGAACCAAATCCTTTCACTAATATTTTTTGTCCAACTTTTTGGGGTCAGTACAGTGCTTGTAGTGCATCCGAGAGTTTTTTATTTGAGAGGATTACCGAGTCTTTGATAAAAATTTTTTATAACCCGCTTTAAAAAAATCTATTGGACGGCTTAGAAGAGGCGTGGTAAGATATACTATATCAAAATAAGGGGGAATCACGGTATGTGCAGAACGATTGTTGGAATTTCAGCCAATCTTTGTCCAGTTGATGAAGCTGGAAAAAATATTCACACCTCTGTTTCACGCAAGTTTGTGGACGGCGTACGAATGGTTGGTGGCCTGCCGATGGTGATTCCCGTTGGGGATAAAAGTTTAGTTCAGGATTATGTTGAAACCATTGACAGGCTGATTTTATCAGGCGGGCAAAATGTTCACCCACAGTTTTATGGGGAAGAAAAGACCATTGACAGCGATGATTACAATCTAGCTCGTGATGAGTTTGAGCTGGCTCTTTTGAAGGAGGCCATTCGCCAGAATAAGCCAGTCATGGCTATCTGCCGCGGTCTGCAGTTGGTTAATGTTGCTTTTGGTGGCACACTCAATCAGCAGATTGACAATCATTGGCAGGGGCAGCCATTTGGTACTTCGCATTCCATTCGCACAGAGAAGGGCAGCGTCGTGGAGCGTTTATTTGGTCAAGCCAGCCAGATTAATTCGGTCCATCGCCAAAGCATCAAGGACTTGGCGTCCAATTTCCGAGCAACTGCCTTTGATCCAAGAGATAATACCATCGAAGCGATTGAGGCTGTGGATGGCAGTCGTATCATCGGCCTTCAGTGGCATCCAGAGTTTTTGATCAACGAAGAAAAGGGCAATTTAGAACTATTTCAATATCTTTTGCAAGAATTATAAATTCTTAAATTATTTTTAGCTAATTTTAAGATAAGCTTTATATAATATAACCATCAAATGAAGACCTCCTAACTTTATTTGATGAAATCCTAAAACTTTTCTTTTTCATAATAATCTCCCTATAAGAACCGCCCAATCGGCGGTTTTTTTGCTGGAAAGGCTGAGAAATCTGGATTTTCAGCAATTTGATGTCTTTTATGTTATAATGAGTCACAAGTAGGCCGAGCGAATCGGTCGGTAGATGGAGGAGCAGAGATGTCAAGAGCGGAGCGAGTTATTTTAACAAATATGTGTATGGTTTATGATGGAGACCGCATTTTAGTGCAAAATAAAGTAAATGATGATTGGACCGGCCTTTGCTTTCCAGGCGGCCATGTTGAAAATCGTGAATCCTTTGTCAAATCAGTGATACGGGAAATCAAGGAGGAAACAGGTCTGACCATCTATGAGCCTAGGTTATGCGGTGTCAAGCAGTTTTATACCGAAAAGGATGAACGTTACGTCGTTTTTCTTTACAAAACCAATCGTTTTGAAGGAGAGCTGGTCTCGTCCGACGAAGGAGAAGTGTTCTGGATTAAACGCGAGGATCTTGATCACCACTCGCTGGCCTTGAGCTTTAAGGAGATGTATCAAGTTTTCACATCAGATTTGACGGAGCAGTTTACCTATCTAGATAATGGAGAGATTATCAGAGATCTATACTAGGGAGAATCGCCAATCGGCGGTTTTTTTGCTTGTTTTTTGCGAATTTAGTATAATAGGGACAGTAAAAATAGAAAAGAGAACTGTATGAAAATTCGTGGATTCGAGCTGGTTTCCAGCTTTCCAAATGAAGATTTGTTGCCCAAGAGAGAGACGGCTCACGCAGCTGGCTATGATTTGAAAGTGGCAGAGCGCACCCTCATTGCGCCGGGGGAGATTAAGCTGGTTCCGACGGGTGTCAAGGCCTATATGCAGCCGGGCGAGGTGCTTTACCTCTATGACCGCTCGTCCAATCCTCGTAAAAAAGGTCTGGTTTTGATTAACTCCGTTGGGGTTATTGATGGTGACTACTACGGCAATCCTGGAAATGAAGGGCATATCTTTGCTCAGATGAAAAACATCACAGATCAGGAAGTCGTCCTCGAAGTGGGCGAACGTGTGGTTCAAGCTGTCTTTGCACCATTTTTGATTGCAGATGGAGATGAAGCAGAAGGCGTGCGGACTGGCGGATTTGGATCGACAGGACATTAGTATGAAAATCATTTTTATCCGCCACGGAGAGCCAGATTATTCACTTTTGGAAGAGGCTGGCTATACTGGCTTTGGACTAGATTTGGCGCCCTTGTCCGAGCAAGGCAGACGGCAGGCTCAGGAACTTTGCCAGCATCCTTTGCTGCGTTCAGCTGACTTGCTGGTGTCTTCTGCAGTGACGCGGGCTTTAGAAACAGCATCATATGTAGCTTGTGCTACTGGACTTCCTCTGAGAGTAGAGCCTTTGCTACACGAATGGCAGGTTTATGAAACGGGAAGAGAGAACTTTGAAAAAGCTCGAAGCCTGTTTTTAGAAAGTAATGGAGAGCTACTTCCCAATAGCCCTCTTCAGTATGAGACGGCTGAGGAGATGAAGGCTCGTTTTGTAGACTGTATGGCAAAGTATAGAGACTACCAGACAGTAGTCCTGGTAGCCCATCGCATGCTCATCCGCCAGTTTGTGCCAGATGAAACCATTGATTTTTGCCAAGTGATTGAATGTGAATTAGAAATATAAAGGAGGTCTACCATAGCTAAGAAAAAATCAACCTTTGTCTGTCAAAATTGTGAATATCATTCGCCCAAGTATCTAGGCCGCTGTCCTAACTGTGGCTCTTGGTCTTCTTTTGTTGAGGAGGTAGAGACCGCTGAGGTCAAGCATGCCCGCGTTTCCTTGACGGGCGAAAAGGCCCGCCCTATGAAGCTGGCTGAGGTCACTTCGATTGATGTCAACCGGACTAAGACCGACATGGACGAGTTCAATCGTGTGCTGGGTGGTGGCGTAGTGCCAGGCAGTCTGGTCCTGATTGGCGGGGATCCCGGTATCGGGAAGTCCACCCTGCTTCTGCAGGTATCCACCCAGCTTTCTCATCAGGGCACAGTCCTTTATGTCAGCGGGGAGGAATCAGCTGAGCAGATTAAGCTGCGGGCGGAACGGCTCGGTGATATTGACAGTGAATTTTATCTCTACGCCGAGACCAATATGCAAAATATCCGCACCGAGATTGAAAAAATCAAGCCTGATTTTCTGATTATCGACTCTATTCAAACAGTTATGTCGCCGGAGATTTCCAGTGTTCAAGGCTCTGTCTCTCAGGTTCGAGAGGTGACAGCTGAGCTCATGCAGCTGGCCAAGACCAATAATATCGCGACCTTTATCGTTGGTCACATGACTAAGGAAGGAACCTTAGCAGGTCCCCGCACGCTAGAGCACATGGTGGATACCGTGCTTTATTTTGAGGGCGAACGCCAACACACGTTCCGTATTTTACGGGCAGTTAAAAATCGCTTTGGTTCGACCAATGAAATCGGCATTTTTGAGATGCAGTCTGGCGGGCTAGTCGAGGTGCTCAATCCAAGCCAAGTCTTTCTGGAAGAACGACTGGACGGCGCGACAGGCTCTTCCATCGTTGTAACTATGGAAGGGACGCGGCCGATTTTAGCAGAGGTGCAGGCTTTGGTGACACCGACCATGTTCGGCAATGCCAAGCGGACCACGACTGGACTGGACTTTAACCGAGCCAGCCTCATCATGGCAGTTCTGGAAAAGAGGGCAGGACTCCTCCTGCAAAATCAAGATGCCTACCTCAAGTCTGCTGGCGGCGTCAAGCTAGATGAACCAGCCATTGATTTGGCGGTAGCGGTCGCCATTGCTTCCAGCTACAAGGATCTGCCGACCAATCCTCAAGAGTGTTTTATCGGTGAAATTGGCCTGACTGGTGAAATCCGTCGGGTTAATCGCATCGAGCAGCGCATCAACGAAGCAGCAAAGCTGGGCTTCACCAAAGTCTACGCTCCTAAAAACTCTCTGAACGGTCTCAAAGTTCCAGACAATATCCAAGTCATCGGTGTGACGACGATTGGGGAAGTTCTGAAAAAGGTTTTTGGCTAAATTTTATTGTCAGACTAGTTTTTGTTTGCAAAAATATTTTTCCAATGTTATAATCTAATCATATAAAAACACGGAGGTAAGATCATGAGATTTTCCATGGATAGCAATATGCAATTCCCACTCGTTGACCTACACCTAAATCAAGGTGAGACAGTCTTTATTCAGCGTGGCAGTATGGTCTACCACACGCCTAATGTAACCTTGAACACCCAGCTCAATGCTAGCGGTTCTGGTTTGGGACGCTTTGTCAAAGCAGTCGGGCGTTCGATGGTGTCTGGCGAAAGCACCTTCATCACGCAGGCGGTCGCTCAGTCGGATAATGGCTTTTTGGCTCTGGCGCCGGATGCTCCTGGTCAGGTCATTCCTCTTTATCTGGGAGAGAAGCAGTATCGGCTCAATGACGGAGCTTTTCTGGCTCTTGATGGTACGGCTTACTATACGATGGAGCGCCAGTCTGTTGGCAAGGCTCTCTTTGGCGGTCAGGGCGGTCTCTTTGTTATGACGACCCAAGGGCAAGGCACACTTTTGGCTAATGCTTTTGGCTCTATTAAGAAAATTGAACTGAATAACCAAGAAGTGACCATTGACAATGCCCATGTAGTGGCTTGGAGCCAGTCTCTGGATTATAATATTCATCTGGAAAATGGTTTCTGGCAGTCTATCGGGACGGGAGAAGGCGTAGTCAATACCTTCCGAGGTACTGGAGAAATCTATGTTCAAAGCCTTAATCTTCAAACCTTTGCAGGCTCACTCAGCAAGTATATTCCAAAAAGCTCATAAAAAGACAAACTAGGACAGAAAACTAGGCAAGGTGCTGAATTTATCTGCCCTAGCTTTTTTATAAAAAAGCTAANATTATTTGATTATCAAAGTATCTACGAGGGGGAAAAATGTCTTATTTTGAAAATTTTATGAAGGCCAATCAAGCTTATGTTGATCTGCATGGAACAGCACATCTGCCTATCAAGCCAAAAACCAGAGTAGCCATTGTAACTTGCATGGACTCTAGGCTCCACGTGGCTCAGGCTCTGGGGCTAGCTCTGGGGGATGCTCATATCTTGCGCAATGCTGGCGGTCGGGTCACGGAGGACATGATTCGCTCGCTGGTCATCTCTCAGCAGCAGCTGGGAACGAGGGAAATCGTGGTTTTGCATCATACAGACTGCGGAGCACAGACCTTTAAGAATGAGGAGTTTGTAGCCTATCTCAACAAAGAGCTGGGTGTCGATGTCAGCGGTCAGGATTTTCTGCCCTTTACAGATGTGGTGGAAAGTGTACGTAAAGATATGAAATTGCTGCGGCAGTCACCACTGATTCCCGACGATGTAGAAATCTCAGGGGCAGTTTACGATGTGGACACAGGACGGATGACAGTGGTTAAGTGAATAGTCAAGGAGCCAATTTCTTTGTTTGCGCATCAACATTGAAATTGGCTGCTTTTTTGTGTTAAAATAGGAATACGATTTTAATTTAGTTAGGACAATAAGATGATTCTTTCCATTATTTCACAAGGGCTGGTCTGGGCCATTTTAGGTCTGGGGATTTTCATGACTTTTCGGATTTTAAATTTTCCAGATATGACGACGGAAGGTTCCTTCCCTCTAGGTGGGGCGGTAGCCGTTACCTTGATTACCAAAGGGGTGAACCCTTTCTTGGCAACGGCAGCTGCGGTACTGGCAGGCTGTCTAGCAGGTTTGGCGACAGGGCTTCTCTATACCAAGGGCAAGATTCCAACCCTGCTATCAGGGATTTTGGTCATGACCTCTTGCCATTCCATCATGCTCATGATCATGGGGCGGGCTAATCTAGGTCTGCTGGGGACTCGGCAGATTCAGGACTTTCTGCCTTTCTCGGGGGAAATCAATAATCTCCTGACAGGCTTGATTTTTGTCAGTCTGGTCATTGCAGCCCTGCTCTTTTTCCTAGATACCAAGCTCGGACAGGCCTACATCGCAACTGGAGACAATCCTGATATGGCGCGTAGTTTCGGTATCAATACTGGTCGCATGGAATTGATGGGCATGATCTTGTCTAATGGCGTCATTGCCTTGTCTGGTGCTCTGATTGCCCAGCAGGAAGGCTATGCCGATGTGTCTCGCGGGATTGGGGTTATCGTCGTCGGTTTGGCTAGTCTGATTATCGGGGAAGTCCTCTTTAAGAGCCTGACCTTGGCTGAGCGCCTGATTACCATTGTAGTTGGTGCTATTGCCTATCAGTTTCTGATTTGGGGTGTGATTGCTCTTGGCTTTAACACCAGCTATCTCCGCCTCTATAGTGCGGTTATCTTGGCGGTCTGCCTCATGATTCCGACCTTGAAAAATAAATTCTTTAAAGGAGCTAAGTTAAGCAAATGACAGCGATTGTAGAATTAAAAAATGCCAGCAAGCGGGTCAATAACGGCTTTGATGAAGAAAAGGTCATCCTAAACGATGTGTCGCTGGAGATTCATGAGCATGATTTTATCACGATTTTGGGTGGCAATGGGGCAGGTAAATCGACTCTTTTTAATGTCATTGCCGGTACCCTCCCTCTGAGCAGCGGAAGCATTTATATATTAGGCGAAAATGTAACCAACTTTTCTCCTGAAAAGAGAGCTAAATATCTGTCGCGGGTCTTTCAAGATCCCAAGATGGGAACGGCCCCTCGGATGACGGTGGCAGAAAACCTTCTGATTGCCAAGTTTCGTGGCGAATCCCGTGGTCTAGTTCCTCGTCGGCTGAATAGCCACCGGCAGGAATTTCAGGAGACCATCGATAAAATTGGCAATGGTCTGGAAAAACATCTGGATACACCGATTGAGTTTCTCTCTGGTGGTCAGAGACAGGCTTTGAGTCTACTCATGGCGACGATCAAGCGCCCAGAACTGCTTCTTTTAGACGAGCATACGGCAGCGCTGGATCCTAAAACGAGTGTGGCTCTTATGGAATTGACTGATGACTTTGTCCGAAGAGACCAGCTGACGGCCCTCATGATTACCCACCACATGGAGGATGCTCTCAAATATGGCAATCGCCTGATTGTCATGAAGGAAGGCCGGATCATCCAAGACCTCAAGCAGGAAGAAAAAGCCAAGATGACCATAGCGGATTACTATAGCTTATTTGAATAAGATTGTGAGCTGATATTTTCAGCTCTTTTTAGTTGCAAAAATTATTTAAAAAATTTATATTTTTTGATTGTAAACGCTTGCATTTTTCTGTGCAGAGGAGTATAATATAAGTAAAGATAGGGAAAGGAAAAAATTAATTTCGCATTCGATTTGCTTTGCTGATAAATATAGTTGTTTGTAACATATAAGTAGTTGCTTTACTGGACTATTGGTTAAATCATTGGGTAGGCCTGCTTAGCCTATCTGATTATGACAGTGGGATAGAAAGTAGAAGCTTTTTAGATGGTTTTCAGACTTCGAGATGTTAATCAATAGTTGCTTTATTATAAATGTTTTTGATGCTAAGATAAAAGAAAATCATTAGCGGTTAAAGGAATTAAAAATTTAATAAATTAAATAATCAACAATCAGGTTGTTGTTCAGTTCCGAATGAGATGAACTGAATGTTCTCAAATATCAGCAAGGTAAGTCAGACCTCTAGCCGAGTAAAGCTAGAGGTCATTTTCTTGACTCTTTGTCAACTGTAGTGGGTCGATGTCAGCTAACATCTGGAGAGGACTGGATTGGTTCTCTCCTTTTTGATATTCAAAGCGATGAGGATTCTAGTTGGGATGGGGAAGATGGGCGCTCGTTCTGGACACACCAGCTAATCCCAAAGGAGGAATAGTGAAGAAATTGGAAGAGATTTCGGATTTTGGTCCCTTGCCTTCGGCAGCTCAACTGCCTTATCATCTCATCGAGATGAATTGGCGGCTTTTATCCATTTTGGCATCAATACTTTTTATGAGCAGGAGTGGAGGAATGGTCAAGAAGATCCCAAGCGTTTCAATCCGACTAAACTGAATACAGACCAGTGGATTAGGGTTATGAAAGAAACAGGTTTTAAATGGGTCATTGTCGTGGTCAAGCATCATGATGGCTTTGTTCTTTATCCGAGTCGCTATACAGACTATACGGTGGCTGCTAGTCCGTGGAGAGGTGGCAAGGGTGACCTCTTGGCTGAGATTTCCCGCTCTTTTTTTTTACATAATGATTGACTTTTTTGTTAGACATGTGTAGAATAAAGTTAGAAATAGCCTTTAGAAAGTATATAAAAACAATGAAAAGTTCAATGAAACATTTGCCAGATGGTGAATTTGCTATCTTAAAGATTATTTGGCATTTGCCAAACCCAACGACTTCAGCCCAAATCATGGAAAAACTGGGAGAAGACAACCATTGGAAACCTCAAACTTTGTTGACGGTCTTAGCACGCTTGACGGAAAAGGGATTTTTAGAAAGCGTCCGCAAGGGACGTGAAAGGCAGTACACAGCCTTGATTTCGGAGGAGGAATACCTAGAAGTGGAAACGTTAGACTTCCTGAAGCGCTACAGCGGTCATTCCATGGGTGGTTTTGTCAAAACACTTTTTTCATCTAATTCATTTTCAGAAAATGAACTAGATGAGTTGCGTAATCTCCTGAATCAGAAAGAGTAAGATGAGGTAATAGCCATGAAACAGCTCCTTTTGTCCTTCCTGCTGACCAGTCTTTCGACATCAATTTTGGTTCTTTTGCTAAGTCTTCTTTTTGCGGCTTTAAAGACCAAGATTTCGGTCAAGGTCAAATATTTTATCTGGTTTCTGGTCCTGCTGAGCTTTCTTGTCCCATTTCGTCCCCAATTGGGCTCAGGCTTGATTCGGCTGAATGCTGGACCGGCTGTTCAGACGGCAGTCACTGCTGTTGGGACAGATGGAGCACAAGGAAGTTCGCAAGTAGCTGAAAAAGCTGCCCAGTCAAATCTGTGGGAGGCTTTTCTAAGGCTGCCGTGGTTTGAAATTCTCTTTGTTGTCTGGCTGGTCGGCTTTGCCTTTAGCTTAGGTAGGTATGTTTATTCCTATATTCGCTTCAGAAAGATGTTGCAGCGTTGGGGGACAGAGGTTCGGGACGAGGGAACGCTTGCTCAGTTGCCGATTGTTCAGCAGGAAATGGGGATTAACAGCAAGATTCGTCTGCTTCACTATCCTATGACTCAAAGTCCGATGTTGCTTGGTTTCAGAGATATTTTGATCGTCTTGCCAGAGCTGGACTATACAGAAGAAGAACTGCAGTTGATTTTCAAGCATGAGCTGACTCACTACAAGCACCGAGATATTTTGGTCAATCTCTTAGGGATTCTTGCTAGGAGCTTGCATTGGTTTAACCCAGTTGTTCGCTTTGCCTGTAGGGAGATGCAAGAAGTGGGAGAAATGTACTGTGACTATGATGTGCTAAGTAGCCGAGACACGGAGTATCGTACTTTTTATGGCGAAACGATTCTGACCATGATCGATCGTAGTAAAAAGAGCCCTATTGCCCTGACGACTTGCTTTTACTCCGACAAGTTTAATCTTAAGCGACGGATTATTGGCATTATGGATAGTCGCCTGCCTAAAAAGTTTTTATCCACTGCCTTTATAGTGGCAGCTCCTTTCCTTTTTCTGCTGTCTAGCTCGGTCTTTGCCTTTGAAAGTCCAGATGTCCAAGTGCAGAAGAGCAAGCCTGTGACCAG
The DNA here is from genome assembly GCF_000767835.1 of Streptococcus sinensis. Taxonomy (GTDB): domain Bacteria; phylum Bacillota; class Bacilli; order Lactobacillales; family Streptococcaceae; genus Streptococcus; species Streptococcus sinensis. The sequence goes on from NZ_JPEN01000066.1 coordinate 9,664, forward strand.
TCAGAAGCAGTCTCAGGGGCTCAGCCAGAGTCAAGCTCTAACTGTGGCCCTAAAAGAACTGTCTCTTGCTGAAAAGGATGTTAAAGACCTGCAGGTTGTGCGTGAAAAAGATACTTATAAAATTCGTTTTTCTCACGAACAGACAGTTCATGAGATTATTATCAATGCTAAGGATGGGAAGCTTCTCCAGTCCAAGCAGCACACCACTATCGAAAAGACAGTGACAGTCGAGAAAGAAGTCAGTCCTTCCTCATCGGCTACTGGAGCCAATCCAGCCAACAATGAAACTCCAGTCACAGGACAGACGGGAACAGCCAGTTCTTATAGTACGGGCACTGGTGCCGGCGCGACAACAGTACAGCCCCCTACCCAGAATACGGTTTCTCAGGATGATCCAGATACTGATGATGATCAGGACGATGACGATGATGACGATGATTAGATAAAAGAATTCTGCTGGTCTAAGTTTCTTAAAAACTTGGGCTAGTAGATTTTTTTATCTTCTCAGGTTCTTTGAAAAGTTGATGTTAGATCTCCTTAACGAACTTCAGCTGCTCGCACCAACAATCTTTTGGCCTGTTTTCTAACCAAAATTTGCTTTTCTTTGACTATCAGAGGAGACTCGTTCATTTTTTTAGAAAAATCACTCATTTTGCTCTTGACTTTTAAGAACGACAATTGTAGAATGTAGCTATAAACTACATTTGTAGAAAGTCTTTTAAAAATACTGCTTGGAAAGGAGAAGACAGATAAAGCTTAGCCAGATGCTTATGAGATGCGGAGCGGAAGCTCTCTTTCTTTTAAAAGAACAAACTACATTTGTAGAATAAAAGGAGAATTTAAATGAAACAAAAGCAAATCCAAACCAACTTCCAACGTATCGAAACCAAGTATATTTTAGACCGAGCAACGCTGGCTCTGCTGGAGGCTGAGATGCAGCCTTACCTGATTCCAGACGATTATGCGACTTCGACAATTTCCAATGTATATTTTGACAACGATGATTTCCAGATGATTCAGGATTCGATTGCCAAAAAGGGCGGGCGTGAAAAGTTGCGGATGCGGACTTATGTAGAAGAACCAACAGATGATAGTCAGGTATTCTTGGAAATCAAGAAAAAATGTGATGAAGTAGGTTTTAAATACCGTCTGGTTTCAAATCTAACCTCTGTTGTCAACTATATTGAGAACGGTCTAGCAGATCAGACTATTTCTGATGAACGTGTTAAGGCAGAAGTGGAAGAGCTACAGGAGCGCTATGTGGACTTGAAGCCAAAAATGGTGATTAGCTATGAGCGCTATTCGATGAAGGGGTTAGAAGACAAAAAAGTTCGTGTGACGGTCGATTCCAATATCCGTTATCGAGATTATGATGTAGATTTAACATCAGGTCGCTATGGCTTACCTTTGTTGGAAGAGGGTCAGGTGATTATGGAAATCAAAATTTCCGGTCAATATCCTCAGTGGTTGGCGGATATCTTAAATAAGTACGGACTTGAGGATCAGTCCTTCTCAAAATATGGCAGAGCCTATCTGAAAACTAAGAAAAGAATGGCTCAAACGCTCAAGTCCTAAGGAGGTATAGCCTATGCTTGATCAGCTATTTAACAGTATTTATTCCTCGACCGAGGTAAAGATTAATCTCTTAGCTCTACTTTTTTCTCTGGCAATCAGCTTAGTTTTGGGAATCGTTTTGGCCAAGGTTTATAAGCACCAGACCATCTATACCAAAGAGTTTGTCATCACTCTTTCCCTTTTGCCGACGATTGTTTCTATGATCATCTTTTTGGTTAATGGCAATCTGGGTACCAGTGTCGCCGTAGCGGGGACCTTCAGTTTGATTCGCTTCCGATCGGCAGCAGGAGGCTCCAAGGAGCTCTTGGCTATCTTTATGGCGACAGCGATTGGGATTACGACAGGCATGGGCTTTGTAACTCTGGGAATCGTCTTTACTCTCTTTATTTCCTTGGTTTGGTTGCTCTTTGAAAAGATGAGCTTTAGCTCTGTCAGTCAGACCAGACGCTATGTTCAGATTCAGATTCCGGCTGATTTCGACTATGAAGTTCTTTTTGAAGCTCTCTTTGAAACGGCCTGCAAGTCGGTTGAGTTGACCTCTATCCAGTCAGCTGCAAAGAAGACCATCAAGCTAGACTATGTCATTGATTTGGATCCTGAGGTAAGCGACAGGGAACTTATTCAGCAATTCCTGCGCTATGATCAGATTCAGGATATTGCTTTTTCCAAAGCCGCTAAGAAACGCAAAACTCTCTAAACGAGAAAAGACCAGCTGTTCTTAATATTGTTAAAGAATATTTGAAGTAGTATAATATTAAAAAATTTAATAAAAAGGAGAACGACGTGAATAAATTTTTACGACTAGCCTTTATCCTGCTTATTCTTGCTATGCTGGGAGCAGCTATCATTCAGATTTTCCAGCCCCAGTTATTAGGGAAGGAATCCGCTTATGGCCTTTCTCCCTATTGGCAAAGGGAAATCGGCTTCTGGAATCTAGCCTTGCTACCTCTCTTAATTGGGAATCTCATCCGCTACGACTGGTTTTACCTACGGTTGACTTTGACAGCCCTTATCTTGGGTGGTCTAGGCTTTGGGACCAATCACTTATTGGGTTACCTGCAAGTGGCTAATGGCGCTAATCTCTTAGGTTGGGTAGAGAATTATTTTCTAGTCTTACTCTGGTTGTTGGGCTGGTATTTGGAAGTGAAGAAAAGAAAGAAAAGTGATGAGTCTAGTTTCTAGTAAGACTAGACTCATCATTTTTTACTCAAGATAAATTGCAATAAAAAGTGCAACATTTTTAAACCTCATCTCTAAGTGCTTCAAAAGCTGTTTTGTAACCCAAGCATTTTCTGGGACGATGATTCATAGCCAGTAAGGTCTCGCTTAGCGCTTTTTCAGTAATGGTTGCTAAATCGGTTTTCTTAGGAAAATACTCACGAAGAAGCCCATTGGCATTCTCATTACTTCATCTTTGCCAAGAGGAATAGGCATCCGCAAAATAAAACGGAATCCCCATTTGTTCAACGAAAGGGAAACAAGCAAACTCTTTTCCTCTATCTGAAGTGAAGGTCTTTAGAAACTCTTTCGGAAAGAGCTTTGTAAATTGTTCAATAGCAGACAACATGGATTTAGCTGTTCTGTCTGGCATTTTGAAAGCCAGATAAAACCGAGTCTTTCTCTCCAGAAAGGTTGCTAGGCATCCTTTACTGTCTCCTCTTGGGGAAACCACCGTATCTAGCTCCCAATGGCCAACGACTTCACGCTTTGTAACCTCTTTGGGACGTTTAGAAATGGGAGTTCCGATCGTGAACTTTCCCCTAGTTTCTGGAACTTGCCTGCTTTTTCCTTTTCGTCTTAAGGTTGCTAATTCAACCTGAATCACACCGCTATAGATCCAATTGTAAATGGTTTTAAAGGCCACTATGTGTCTATTCTCAAGTTTAAAGCGACCTTGTATCTGTTCTGGCGACCAAGAGTCTTTTAGAGTAGGCTCTATTTCTTTTTGGAGTTCTGGTGTGCAAGCTATTTTTCGTCCTTTTATTTCGCTAAGTCTTCATAAGATTTTTGAGCTCTTTCAGCTGAATACTGTTTTGGACAAGGTTTCAACTCTCTACTGATAGTCGAGCGATGGACACCAAGCTTAGTTGCAATTTGAGACAAATTTAGCCCTAATTCCACATAGGTCTCTATCTTAAGTCGTTCCTTTATGGTAAGATGATAGTAGCTCATAGAATCTCCTTATGTATCTGTCGGTGTGGTTACTTACAGTTTACACTATTTGAAGTTCTGTGAGTTTTTTGTTGCACTATATTTTACAATTTTTCTTCTGGAATAAAGTGACGATTATTCTCGGTCTTCCGCTTCGCTGAGAATATCCAGCAATCAGGAATAATATTAGGAAAATCTAGCGCATATCTGACACACTTCGCTTGACTTGCAGCAACAAGAGCACTAAGCTGATTCCGAGCAGGATATGTCCAATCCCAGCGATGCCAGAGATTGCCGCGCTCATACTAGAGGAGAGAGCCACACCTAAGACCTGTGTCACACCCCGCACCACAAGCATCACAGCAGTTAGGTTCAGACCGATATGATAAGTCAGCAGCAGGCGTTTCGTCTTTGCTCCAGTAAAGGCAAAGTTCTTTTCTAGCAGGAGTAACAAAAGGAAGACGACCATGCCCAGCAGGAAGTAGTGTGTATGCACGACTCCGAGAGAGGTTTTGGCAGTAAAACTATTGAATTTAGTGAATTCGCGGTAAAACACCCCTCCCACCATAGCAAGGATGGCATAGAGCACAGAGGCGTTCATGTATTGTTTCAAGTTCATTTTTTCTTTACTCACATTCTTTTTTCATTGCAAAATATCCGATGAACACTGTCCAAATATAGGCACAGGTCTTAGGAATCATCAGCATCCCGACCAGAGGAAGAGTATCTGCCCATAGCACTACCGGGATATAAAAAGCAAAGCTGAGCACAATAGTCAGCCACATCCAGCGGAAGGCTTGATCCCTGTGTTCCTTTGCACTCTGATAGAAGAACACAATGATTAATAAACCCATTAGCGTAAAGGGAATGTTGCGATAGATGCCCCAAGAAAGAGGGGAGTCGGAACTTAACCATTGATTCTGTGGCATCATGCAAAGCAGAATCCGTACACCAGCTAAAGCGTACACGACAGCAGTCAGACCATTTTGTTCCTTGACCTGATACCGCTGCCGCCAGACATAGTAAAGTAGCACATAGAAGACGGTCATGGTGACGGAGGTAATCCATTTTCCAAGACCCAGAGGAACGGTAAACTGTCCAAGTCCAGTGGTGCATAGTGCCAGCGCACGGGGAATCAGATGGAAAGAATCACCTGCTCCCAGTACCACCGCCATCCATCCGAATAAACGGAATTGAGAATTTCTCTTGCTTTTACGAATCAACAGGATGCCAATGGTCATGACGGCTACCAGATAGACAGCATCAAAAAGTGTTTCTACGATTGCTTGCATCAATTAATCGCCTCTTTTCTTAAATTATTCACTATCTTTCTTTGTCAGCTGCAAATATCGCTTTGCCAAAGTTAAAGCCAAACAAGAGCCCTGCCAGTAAAAGAGAAGCTCCCAGACCGGTATAGAAAAACGCGATAAACCGCTCTGGTGCAAAACCGCTTGACCGTAACCAGATACCGACGGTCATCATCATTGCCATGATAGCAAAGGATTTTCCGTCAAAGAATTTGAGAAAAAAGTGGCGTTCTTCTTGATAAGCACGAATCCTGCTTGTATGTTTTTTGACCAGTTTGCCGAAAATAAAGATTTGAAACACAGCGAAAACCAGTGCGGTCAGCAGATAATTTACTATTCCTCGATAGGCAGGATAGGCTAAAAGCCCAATGCGAAGGATGTTAAAACCTGCTGCGGTCCATACAAGGCAGGCGATAAGTAGCAAGGTATTTCGTTTTACCTTCATGAAATAGTTCCTTTCTGAACAATGTTCAATTTATCAGATAAAAATTTCCCACAACACAGTGGGAATTTTAATAAAGCGTTCGGCGGATAATCTCCAGTACGGCAGAGGGATCATAGTCTTGCCGCAGCAGAGCGGAAATCATTAGGGAAAATAAGACATCCGCAAATTTTTCGGCGGTAAAATCTTCCGTGAAAGCATCTGCCCGAATGTTGACATCTTGTTTCAAGACAGAGCACAATCCGGCTAAAATGTGCTGCCAAGTCTGCTGCATCCGCTGCTTGCCGTCAGCTTTGTCTTCCCGCATGAAGCCGAGCGAATGCAGAGTGAAAAAGCCAGGATACTGTTTGCAGCCGTAGGCCATTCGTTCGTAAATCCATGTCACACAGGCCTGAATATCCTGAAACACAGCAGCATCCTCGGGACGGTGAAAAATCTCGCACCAGACGCTTTCCACCGTAGAACTGATTAAGTCTGTCTTAGAATCAAAATAATTGTAGATAGAGCCTACCGATACCTCGCAGGCAGCCGCGACCGAGCGAATGCTGACCGCAGACCAGCCCTGCTCTTGAATCAGCTCTCGGCTCGTTTTTAATATTTTCTCTTTTGATGTTACAACTGTATTCATTATGGTCACCTCAAGATGAACGTTGTTCACTTTCATTGTACTGAAAAAGAGATTTACTGTCAAGTTTTGAAACTATCTATTGGGGTGGTGTTGTAAGTGACTAAATAAAGAGGGGCACGCACATGAGTGACTTATCCTTTCTTTGTTTTGAAAAAAGGCCGGGAAAATGCTATAATGAGTAAGATGTGCGAACTGTGTTTGCAAAACTGTAATTCGACTTGGTTTTCCAAGGACCGTTAGTAATAAACAATCATTTGTTCAGCTGAATGCTGACAAAATAAAAATTGATAGGAGTAAAGATGAGTAAGAGCAATGTTAAACTGATTGCTTTAGGCGGTGTGCGTGAGAATGGGAAAAATCTCTACGTTGCCGAAGTGGATGATTCCATTTTTGTATTGGATGTAGGCTTGAAATACCCAGAAAATGAGCAGCTGGGAGTGGATGTGGTCATCCCCAACATGGATTATCTGTTTGAAAACAAGGACCGTATCGCAGGTGTTTTTCTGACCCATGGTCATGCGGATGCTATTGGAGCCCTGCCTTATCTTTTGGCAGATGCTAAAGTGCCTGTTTTCGGCTCAGAGCTGACGATTGAACTAGCAAAGCTTTTTGTCAAAAATAATGATGTCGTCAAAAAATTCAATGATTTTCATGTCATTGATGAAAATACAGAGATTGAGTTTGGTAAGGTTGTGGTCTCTTTCTTCCGGACGACCCACTCTATCCCAGAGAGTCTGGGGATTGTGATTAAGACAGCGGAAGGAAACATCGTCTACACTGGAGACTTCAAATTTGACCAATCTGCTAGTGAGTCCTATGCGACAGATTTTGGCCGTCTGGCTGAGATTGGCCGCGAGGGAGTTCTGGCTTTACTGAGCGATTCGGCCAATGCTGACAGTAAGATTCAGGTTGCTAGCGAAAGCGAGGTTGGAAGAGAGATTGAAGATACTATTGCTGACTGGGGCGGTCGGGTTATCGTGGCTGCGGTTGCCAGCAATCTATCTCGTATCCAGCAAGTTTTTAAAGCAGCGGCAGAAACAGGCCGGCGGGTTGTTTTGACTGGTTTTGATATTGAAAATATCGTCCGCACAGCTATTCGGCTCAAAAAACTGTCCCTGGTTGACGAGCGTTTGTTGATCAAGCCCAAAGAAATGTCCAAGTTTGAAGACCATGAGCTGATTATCTTGGAGACAGGCCGGATGGGTGAGCCCATCAATGGGCTGCGCAAGATGTCCATTGGCCGTCACCGTTATGTAGAAATCAAAGACGGGGATTTGGTTTATATTGTTACAACGCCATCTATTGCCAAGGAAGCAGTCGTAGCACGTGTAGAAAATATGATTTATCAGGCTGGCGGAGTGGTCAAGCTGATTACCCAAAACTTGCGTGTATCCGGTCACGCGAATGCGCGTGACTTGCAGCTCATGATCAATTTGCTGCAACCCAAGTATCTCTTCCCAATTCAGGGTGAGTACCGCGGACTGGATGCTCATGCCAAGGCTGCCATGGAAGTTGGAATTTTACCAGAAAACATCTTGATTCCTAAACGTGGTAGTATCATGGAGTATGAAAAGGGTGATTTTGTACCAGCTGGAGCAGTGCCAGCGGGTGATGTCATGATTGATGGAAATGCCATTGGCGATGTGGGCAATATTGTCCTGCGTGACCGTAAGGTTCTGTCTGAAGATGGTATTTTCATCGTGGCGCTCACGGTTAATCGCAAGGAGAAAAAAATCATTTCCAAAGCCAAGGTCCACACTCGAGGATTTGTCTATGTCAAGAAGAGTCGTGACATCCTGCGGGAGAGCACCGACTTAATCAACAAGACAGTGGAAGAGTACCTAGCTCAGGAAAGCTTTGACTGGGGCGAGCTCAAGGGAGCGGTTCGTGATAGTTTGGCTAAGTTCCTCTTCGAGCAAACCAAGCGCCGGCCGGCTATTCTTCCGGTTGTCATGGAAGTTCGCTAGAGTCACTCGAGGGAGCAACTTTCCTAGTATTTTGTAGAGAGAAAGTCGAATATCGGCTTTTTCTTATCTTTTGGCGGTCGCAGAACAGGCTTTGCTTTCAGAGTGTGGCTGGCTGTGATGCCTAGTCAAGAACAGTAGTTTTTACAAGAGGAGAAAAAAGATGGCAGTGATGCAGATAGAATATTATTCAGAAGCCTTGGAGATGGAGTGGGGAGTCAATGTTCTCTATCCAGATGCGTCGCGCGTGGATAAGCCGGATGATAAGGATATTCCTGTTTTGTATCTGCTTCATGGTATGAACGGTAATCACAATAGCTGGCTCAAGCGCTCAAATATCGAACGTCTGGTTCGCTCGACTAACCTGATTGTTGTCATGCCGAATACCAGCAATGGCTGGTACACCGATACTCAATACGGTTTTAACTATTACGAAGCCATCGCTGAAGAGCTGCCACGGGTGCTCAAGCGCTTTTTCCCCAATATGTCTGACAAGCGGGAGAAGAATTTTATCGCTGGTCTTTCCATGGGCGGATACGGAGCCTTTAAGCTGGCTCTGAAGTCTAACCGGTTTTCATACGCGGCTAGTCTTTCAGGGGCTTTGAGTTTTCTTGATAGTCGTCCAGATAATGCTGAAATAGCAACACCAGCCTATTGGCGAGGAGTTTTTGGAGACTTTAAAGACTGGACCAGTAGCCCCCATTCACTGGAAAGTATAGCCAAGCAATCTGATAAAAAGACGAAGCTTTGGGCATGGTGTGGCGAAGAAGATTTTCTCTACAAGGCAAATCAGGAGGCTGTGAAAAATCTGCAAGACTTGGGCTTGGATATTACTTACAGCCACAGTCCAGGTAAGCATGAGTGGTATTACTGGGAAAAGCAGATAGAGCAGGTTTTAGCTTGGCTGCCGATTGACTTTGTCCTCGAAGAAAGACTGTCTTAAAAAATCATGCGATTCAGCGGATTCTGGGTCGAGAATGTGATATAATAATAACGTTTGAATACGAAAGCAGGGGCAAGACCTTCCTGCTATTCCCAAATAGGAGATCGAAAATTGACAAAAGATATTCGAGTGCGTTATGCACCAAGTCCAACGGGACTTTTACACATCGGAAATGCGCGGACCGCGCTCTTTAACTACCTCTATGCTCGTCATCATGGTGGAACTTTTATCATCCGTATTGAAGATACAGACCGCAAGCGCCATGTCGAAGACGGGGAACGCTCCCAGCTAGAAAACCTCCGTTGGTTGGGGATGGACTGGGATGAAAGCCCAGAAACACATGAAAACTATCGCCAATCAGAACGTTTGGAATTGTATCAAAAATACATTGACCAATTGCTAGCCGAAGGCAAGGCCTACAAATCTTATGTTACAGAAGAAGAATTGGCTGCTGAGCGCGAACGCCAAGAAGCAGCAGGTGAAACACCACGCTACATCAATGAGTTTCTAGGCATGTCAGAGGAAGAGAAGGCAGCCTACATCGCAGAACGCGAAGCAGCAGGCATCATTCCAACGGTTCGTTTGGCTGTCAATGAAGCTGGTATCTACAAGTGGACTGACATGGTCAAGGGTGAGATTGAATTCGAGGGTGGTAATATCGGTGGCGACTGGGTTATCCAAAAGAAAGACGGCTACCCAACTTACAACTTTGCCGTTGTGATTGATGACCATGACATGCAAATTTCCCACGTTATCCGTGGGGATGACCACATTGCCAATACACCTAAGCAACTCATGGTCTATGAAGCTCTAGGCTGGGAAGCACCAGAGTTTGGTCACATGACCCTGATTATCAACTCTGAAACGGGTAAAAAGTTGTCAAAACGCGATACCAATACCTTGCAGTTTATCGAAGATTATCGTAAAAAAGGTTACTTGCCAGAAGCAGTCTTTAACTTCATCGCTCTTCTCGGTTGGAATCCTGGTGGCGAGCATGAAATCTTCTCTCGTCAAGAATTGATTGAGCTCTTTGATGAAAATCGCCTCAGCAAGTCTCCAGCAGCCTTCGACCAGAAAAAGATGGACTGGATGAGCAATGAGTACATCAAGAATGCAGATTTTGAGACAATCTTTGCCATGGCAAAACCGTTCTTGGAAGAAGCAGGACGCTTGACTGACAAGGCTGAGAAATTGGTAGAGCTCTACAAACCACAAATGAAGTCAGTTGATGAAATTGTTCCATTGACGGATCTTTTCTTCTCAGATTTCCCAGAGTTGACAGACGCAGAGCGCGAGATCATGGCCGGTGAAACGGTACCGACTGTGCTGACAGCCTTCAAGGAAAAATTAGAGGCCATGTCTGATGAGGACTTCAAGTCAGAAAACATCTTCCCACAAATCAAAGCAGTCCAAAAAGAAACAGGAATCAAGGGTAAAAACCTCTTTATGCCGATTCGGATTGCTGTTTCAGGTGAAATGCACGGACCAGAGCTACCGGACACGATTTACCTGCTAGGTCGCGAAAAATCTATCCAGCATATCGACAATATGTTGAAAAAAATTCAATAAGATTAACCAGCTTTCGAGCTGGTTTTTGCTTTCAAAATTTTCACTTTTATGTCACAATTAGATTAAAAGTATACCAAAATATGGTAAGGAGGCAAAGATGAAAAAATGGATGATTATCTTGGCCGGAGCACTGACAGCCTCACTCGTGCTGGTAGCCTGCGGTCAAAAGAAAGAAGAGCCGACTTCGACTTCTAGCACTTCTAAAGTCAGTTCGACTAGCTCGACTTCTTCTAAAAAGTCTGAAAAAAGTGCAGGCTCGACAGACAACTCTGGGGAGGTGGGAAGTCAGGAAGGTTCGGTTTCCAGCACCCAAGAGCCTGCGGTCACTTCCAGTTTGGATATGCAGGCGATAGCTTCTGGGGATTTTTCTAGCATGATTGGTACCTGGCAGGATGCCAATGGTGTTAGTTATACATTTGATGAACGAGGTATCGTGTCAGATGTCGCAAAGCTAGAGACAGATTACGCTAAACTTGATGAAAATGGCCTTTACCTAGTAGGGATTCGCTGGAATAATTTTACAGGTGCTGCTTTTCTCATCATTCCTGCGGGAAAGAGCTTACCTGCAGATAAGACGGCCGATGGAACGGATCCGACTGATACCAGCCAAGATCGCTTCATCATTGCCCAAAGTATCTCTGAGCATCCAGACGTTTTTTATCGTGTGAAATAAGGAGTCTTAACAGACTCTTTTTTTCTATTTCTAAGTTCAGTATATAATATAGTAATTTTGAATAAAAATTTAAATTTTGATTATATTTGGATAAATATTAAATTTCCTCTTGACATAAGTATTTTCATACAGTAGAATGTATAAAAATAAAAACTAAGTAGAAGGAAGAGGTAGTCACATGGTAAAGGAAAAAGTCATTTTAGCCTATTCGGGTGGTTTGGATACTTCAGTTGCTATTACTTGGCTGAGTAAAGATTACGATGTTATTGCGGTCTGTATGGACGTAGGAGAAGGAAATGACCTAGATTTCATCCACGACAAGGCTTTGAAAGTCGGAGCCATTGAATCCCATGTCATTGATGTCAAGGATGAATTTGCAGAAGACTATGTCTTAGTAGCCTTGCAGGGCCACACCTTCTACGAGCAAAAATATCCCTTGGTTTCTGCTCTGAGTCGACCATTGATTTCCAAGAAATTGGTAGAAATTGCCCACAAAAGTGGAGCGACCACCATTGCCCACGGCTGTACTGGAAAAGGAAACGATCAGGTCCGTTTTGAAGTCGCCATAGCGTCCTTGGATCCCAATCTCAAGGTCATTGCTCCGGTTCGGGAGTGGAAATGGTCTCGGGAAGAAGAAATTAATTATGCTAAGGCAAATGGTGTACCAATTCCGGCTGATCTGGACAGTCCTTACTCAGTTGATCAAAATCTCTGGGGTCGAGCTAATGAATGTGGTGTTCTAGAAAATCCTTGGAATACACCACCAGAAGATGCCTATGATCTGACGATAGCACCAGAAGATGCACCAGACAAGCCAGAATTTGTGGAAATCGACTTCAAGGCTGGTGTGCCGATTGCTTTGAATGGTCAGACCATGAAGTTGGCTGATTTGATTTTGGAGCTCAATGATTTGGCTGGGAAGCACGGAGCTGGCCGGATAGACCATGTGGAAAACCGTTTGGTTGGGATTAAATCGCGTGAGGTTTACGAATGTCCAGGCGCTGTGACCTTGCTTGCAGCCCACAAGGAAATTGAAGATTTGACTTTGGTTCGGGAGCTGGCTCATTTCAAGCCCATCATCGAAAACGAGTTGTCCAATCTGATTTATAATGGTCTTTGGTTTAATCCAGCGACAGAAGCTTTAATTGCCTATCTCAAGTCAACCCAGAAAGTAGTTAATGGAACGGCTAAGGTTAAGCTTTACAAGGGTTCGGCTACGGTTGTTGCCCGTAAGTCAGACAATTCTCTCTACGATGAAAATCTAGCCACCTATACCAGTGCAGATACCTTTGATCAGGATGCAGCTGTTGGCTTTATCAAACTTTGGGGCCTACCGTCCAAGGTTCATGCGGAAGTCCAGGCTCATGCTGAGGACTAGGAAGCGAGGCAGCTATGGCAAATCATAAACTATGGGGCGGTCGCTTTGAAGGCTCTTTAGAAGCCTGGGTCGAAGAATTTGGCGCTAGCATCGGTTTCGATTACCGCTTGGCTCCCTATGATCTGCAGGGGAGTTTGGCTCACGTTCAGATGTTGGGTGAGACGGGGGTTATTGCTCCAGAGGAGGCCAAGGCCATCCAGAAAGGTCTAGAAGAGCTCTTGGCTGATTATGAAGCTGGTTTGATTGAGTTTGATGTGACCAATGAAGACATCCACATGAACATGGAAGCCCTGCTGACCGAGAAAATCGGTCCAGTCGCCGGTAAACTTCATACGGCTCGTTCACGGAATGATCAGGTAGCAACGGATATGCACCTCTATCTCAAGGACCAGCTCCAGCAGATTGGGGACAAACTCCTTCATCTGCGGCAGGTTATACTGGACTTGGCAGAAGAGCAGGTCGAGACAGTTATGCCGGGTTATACTCACCTCCAGCATGCTCAGCCTATTAGCTTTGCCCATCACCTTCTGGCCTACTATCAGATGTTTAGTCGAGACAGTGAGCGTTTTACTTTCAATCTCAAACACGCTGATCTATCTCCCTTGGGAGCAGCGGCTCTGGCTGGGACTACTTTTCCGATTGACAGGGAGCGAACAGCTGAGCTCATGGGATTTGCAGACATCTACCATAATTCCCTAGATGCGGTTAGCGACCGAGACTTCATCTTAGAATTTCTGGCAAATAGCAGCATTCTCATCATGCATCTGTCTCGTCTCTGCGAGGAGCTGATTAACTGGTGCAGCTATGAATACGGCTTTGTTAGCCTGTCAGATACCTTTAGCACTGGCTCTTCCATCATGCCGCAAAAGAAAAATCCGGACATGGCGGAGCTGATTCGGGGCAAGAGCGGTCGGGTTTATGGACACTTAATCAGTATTTTGACAGTCATGAAATCCCTGCCCTTGGCTTATAATAAGGACCTGCAGGAAGACAAGGAAGGTATGTTTGATACAGTAGATACTATCCAGAAGTCTCTGGATATCATGGCGGGCATGCTGTCCAGTATGACGGTCAATAAAGAGCGCATGCTGGCCTCTACCCAGCAGGACTTCTCCAATGCGACTGAGCTAGCTGACTATCTAGCCAAAAAAGGCCTACCTTTCCGAGAAGCCCATGAGATTGTCGGGAAACTGGTGTTGGAATGCAGCAAGGCGGGCTATTATTTGCAGGATATCCCCTTGGAGCGTTATCAGCAAGTGTCACCTCTAATCGAGCAGGATATTTACCAGACCTTGCAGTCTCAGACGGCTGTACAGCGCCGCAATTCTCTGGGAGGTACTGGCTTTGTCCAGATTCGTCAGGAATTGGCCAGAGCCAAAAACGAACTCAAATCATAAAGCAAACAGGAAACGAGAAAGCTCGTTTCCTGCTTTTTGAACCTGTGACTATCGTACTGTCTTTATTATGTCTGCCCTTAAATTTGATTAGAATATTATAAATTTCATAGCTTTTCTGCTTAGAAATTTCCTGAGAAATAGCGGTGTTCTCGAAATAGCCGACCCTTATTGGCATTTTGGGAAAATATGGTATAATAGAGTTAATTTTGGTGGATGGAGTTGAGTTTTGAGAAAAAACTATCGCGTCAAGAGCAAAAAAGATTTCAATGCGATTTTTAAAGACGGGCAGAATTTTGCCAATCGAAAGTTTGTCGTTTATAAATTGGAAAAAGATCAGAAGCACTTTCGAGTGGGGATTTCCGTCAGTAAAAAACTGGGGAATGCTGTTGTCCGCAACAGCATCAAAAGAAAAATTCGGCATGTTTTGATTAAGTATCAGAGGGACTTGGCTAAAGCTGATTTTGTCGTCATTGCCCGCAAGGGAGTTGAAACTCTGGACTACCACCAAGTAGAACAAAATTTATTGCATGTCTTGAAGATTGCAAAAATTTATCAGGAAGGATTTGTTTGTGAAAAAGAACAGTAAAATAGGAATTCTTTTAGTGGCCTCGTTGCTCATTCTCACGGCCTGCGGGACCAGTGAAGTAACAGCCAATTCAAACGATTTTTGGGAAAAATTAGTTTATTTCTTTGCAGAAACGATTCGTTTCTTGTCTTTTAATGGAAGCACAGGAATCGGTATTATTCTCTTCACTTTGATTATTCGGACAGTCTTGCTGCCAGTCTTCCAGTTTCAGACGACGTCTTCAAGGAAGATGCAGGAAGTTCAGCCTCATATCAAGAAGCTTCAGGAGAAATATCCAAGCAAGGATATGGAAAGTAGGGCAGCCTTAGCGGAGGAGACGAACAAGCTTTATAAAGAAATGGGTGTGAATCCCTATGCTTCTTTTCTTCCGCTATTTATCCAAATGCCAGTGCTGTTGGCGCTTTTTCAGGCTCTTACACGGGTTGAATTTTTGAAAACGGGACATTTCCTGTGGCTCAATCTGGGGGCGACGGATCCGACTTTTATCCTGCCGATCTTAGCTGCTCTCTTTACTTTCTTCAGTACTTGGCTGTCCAATAAGGCATTGCCAGAAAAAAATGGCGGGATGACAGCTATGATGTATGCCATGCCGGTGTTGATTTTCTTCTTTGCGATTTATGCAGCCAGCGGGGTCGCCCTTTATTGGACGGTGTCCAATGCTTATCAGGTTGCTCAGACCTTGCTTTTAAGCAATCCGTTTAAGATTATTGCTGAACGCAAAGCGAAGGAAAAGGCAGAACGCCAGATGGAAATGAAGAAGAG
Source organism: Streptococcus sinensis (assembly GCF_000767835.1). GTDB lineage: Bacteria > Bacillota > Bacilli > Lactobacillales > Streptococcaceae > Streptococcus > Streptococcus sinensis. The sequence continues at coordinate 25,039 of NZ_JPEN01000066.1, forward strand.
ACGTGCTCTGAAAAAAGCACAGAAAAAGAAAAAGTAAGAAGGAGGACTCTTGCAGATGGTTATATTTACAGGAGAAAGTGTTGAAGAAGCAATTCAAAATGGACTAAAAACGCTGGACATTCCCCGAATGAGAGCACATATTACAGTTGTTTCGCGTGAAAAAAAAGGTTTTCTCGGTTTATTTGGCAAAAAGCCAGCACAGGTAGATGTGGAGCCGATTGCGGAAACGACAGTGGTCAAGGCCAACCAAAAGGCAGTAAAAGGCGTTCCTGAGGAAATCAATGCTCAAAATGAGCCAGTACAGAGTGTTAGTGAAGCAACGGTTGACTTGGGACGTGTGGTTGCGGCCATCAAAAAAGTTGAAGAAGAGGGCGAGCTGGTTTCAGATGAAGTCAAAGCTCAAATCCTGAAAAATGATAAACAGGCTAACACCATTTTAGAAGAAACAGGTACGATTGATCTTTTAAAAACCAGCCAAGCCATCAATGAGACAGCTGGTCAAAAAGAAACAGATAAGGTTGTTTCGTTTGAAAAAGCAGTCCCTCGTCAAGAGACACCTGTCTCAGATGCGCCGGCAGAATCATCTTTCTTTGATTTGGGAATCCAGGTTGAGGAAAATTATGATATTGAGGAAGTCGTAGCTAATGTGACAGAATATGTTCAAAGGATTGTCGATGAGATGGATGTTGAGGCGACCCTTTCTAGTAACTACAATCGCCGGACAATCAATATGCAGATTGATACCAATGAACCAGGTCGCGTGATTGGTTATCATGGGAAAGTCTTGAAAGCCCTCCAGCTTTTGGCTCAAAACTATCTTTACAATCAATATTCCAAGAGTTTTTACATCTCTATCAATGTGAATGACTATGTGGAACATCGGGCGGAAGTGCTGCAAAGCTATGCGCAAAAGTTGGCTCAGCGGGCTCTGGAAGACCGTCGCAGTCAGCATACAGATCCTATGTCCAATAATGAGCGCAAAATTATCCACCGAATTATTTCCAGAATTGATGGTGTGACCAGCTATTCAGAAGGTGACGAGCCTAACCGCTATGTTGTGGTGGATATTGATTCAGAATAAATCTGGCTCTTTTCTACCATTTGTCAAGTCTGTCAAGGCTTTAAGTGAAAAATGAGATA